>JAXHMK010000003.1 GCA_034521495.1 Balneolaceae bacterium | reverse complement strand
TGCAATACCTGGCTTTCGAAACGCTGACATCTCTCGTATTAGAACAAAACGGGATCGATTCTGAGCAGTCTAAGAATACTTACGGCCTTACTATAGGCGAGCACTCAATGGTGATTGATAAATTGACGAATGCCATTAATTCTCTAACATCAAATAATAAATTGGTTCGAAAATTACCGGGAGATCAACCGTTTGATGACTACCTGAATGCTATCCGCTCCTTTAATAATATGGCACGAGCGCTGGATCTCTACTTGGCCACAGAAAATGCGTACCAACATTATGGACTGGATGATTCTTCGCTCCTTACAGAACAGGAAAAAACAGATTTGATGAATCGCTTCAGGGCTGATATTGATATTCTTTTTAATAATGGTTTAAAAAGAGAGTATGGTGTGGGCGGCCTTTTTACAGTAACGGAGGATCATCTTGAAGCCGGGAATCGCCCTATGAAGGGATATTTTGCCCTCGCTTATGCATCCATGAGTGCCCAAACTGCAACACAGGAAGAGCGGGACACCCTGGACGATTATATTTCAACTGCCCGAAGAAAAGCCAGTGAGCCATCAGATGACCAGAGGGGACGATATTGGATGTATCAAACCGCAAACGGCAGCCGGTTTTGGGCGGAAGGCCCGTTCTATTTGGATTTTGTATTGAAGGACGCCATCATCTTCTGGCACGCTATTCGTATTAATGAAGATCTTGATGAGTCGTTCGATCCCTTTTTTAATGATTGGTTTCTGAATCCCGTCCGATGGCTGGCCGATCTTTCAACCCCTGATGGTTCCCTGCCAGCACTTGATGACAGCAACAAGCGGCCCATCCAAGCCGCCAATTTACTACGTTGGAGCGGCGAGTATGGAGACGAACAAGTTGGCAGAATGTTTACAACAATTTTTGATAATCTCTCCGAACACCATAGTGAAACAGAAAATGAAGACCAGTTTTACCTGGTTGAAGCGGCAATTCCAATCAACAATAGCAGTAGTTCTGACATTGAATCTCTTACAAACCCCGAAGATCAGCAATTCATCATTCGCCATACGGATGCATCAAACCAACAGCACTATCTTGCGCTGGTGGGCGAAAAAGGGAAATCAATCACCAGCGGCGAAGGTCACGAACAACCCGATCAACTGCAACTGCTCTACTATTTGGATGAATATTCATTTCTCACGGATGGAGGTTACGACAGTGGGAATCCTCAAACCAACAGCACTTGGAACGGATACCTTTACACGAATACCATGCAGTATGATGCATCCGATATCGAAACTACGTTCGATTTTGTAACCTACCAGAATGAGGGCGGGCTTGAAAGTCCATTTGCTTCCATTACCGAGACAAGGAAAGTAAGCGTTCACAATGAAGCGGACATTGATTATCAAAATCCGGCTCAAAATGTGGAACTGATATCTGGTCAGGTTGAATTGAATTTTGACTCTCCTTCGGGTTCTTCTTCTACCTACAACCGTTCCATTATATTTGTGAAGGGAGAGAACCCCTACCTGATCGACATCAATGATATTGCAGCCGTTTCGGGTCGTAATGACTTTGTGATGCGATACTACGGCAACAGCGATCAATCTGATACTGAAAACGGTTGGTTCCTTTGGGATTTTTCAGCTCAGCCATTTACAAGTCCTTCCCATCGACTTTTTTTGTATACAGTTCCTCTTTTCGGAAATTATGATGAGGAGATTGAAACAGTTCAGATACAGGAAGCTCAAAATCGGGTTGATGGAGAAAAAATGCCATATCCAGTAATAAGAAAATCATATCTCAGCGACCAGGAATCCAACCGATTTACAACGGCAAGTATTCTGAATATTCTTGAAGACATACCATCTTCTGAGCCTGAATTTGTATCAAATTCAGGAGATTTGAGTTATATCACATACCGAGTTGACCCGGAAACGATCGACCTGTTCGTTTTTGCGGCTGATACAACTGAAAATAATCGCTCACTAAACATTCAATCCGGACCACTAAGTGAAATTGAAATTGCCCTCCTGGCAAATCAAACCATCGGGTTTTCAAGATTCAGAATGGATGGTGATAGCTGGATGCAGGATTCTGATTATACGGTACATCTGCAATCCAGTACCGCACCTGATGCGCCCAAAAATCTCTCCGTTTCTATAGAAGAACGAGCTGCAGGACCCGCAGCTGTTTTAAGCTGGAATGAGCCCGGGGGGGATATCGCTTTTTATGAAATCTGGAAACAGTTGAGGGCCCGCTCCGATCAATCCGAACAACCCGTTGAATTAATTGGCACATCAGAAACCAACAGCTACGCGGACGCCTCGATTACCAATCTGCCGTCCGGTGAATTTGACCAGCGCTGGTTTGTAAAAGCCGTGAACTCCGACTCGTTGACTTCAGCACCATCTAATTACACCGAATGGATCTACTTCGACCAATCGGCTACACCAGACGAGTTCAAGCTGTATAACCCCTTTCCAAACCCTATGCGGGAGGCCGGGAATGTACGATATCAACTTGCAGAAGAGGCCGATGTAACCCTTCAACTTTTTGATCTCCTGGGTCGTAAAATTAAATTGATCCTTAGCGATTCGCAGTCTGCTGGTACCTTTACTAAAGAATGGAATTCTGGTGGTTTATCGTCGGGAATATACATTCTGCGGTTAACTGTCACGCCTGAAGCTGGGGCTGCCTATCAAAAAAGTGTCAGGGTAAGTGTGATCAAATAATGGACTCTCCTTATTGGAATTTATTGTAACTGTTTAGCGGTTTGTGGCACTTTAGATTACATCTGATAGATTTCGAAAAGTAAGATTACAAAAAGGCCTTAGATAATGGAAAAGGTATCTATTACCGTCTGCTACAGCTGACTTGGAAATAAGGAAAAAGTAATTGGTTTAACCAAATTTTAGTCAAAAGATAGGCCGAGAAGCCCGAATGTGAATTAAAAATCAGTTATTTGATTATCTTGATGAATAATCAAAATCAATCTATTATGAATTCTTATTGGCATCCTCCGGCCTCTCTATCCTGATCGTAATTTCATTACTTACTAACTCCTCATTATTAGCCAGAATAGATGGATAGATTTCAATCCATGATGAAGAACTTCCAAATCTAAAGCAGAAGTCAAATTCAAGTGATTGTCCAACGACTTCAAAGTCATCTTCAAAAATATTTTCACCTTCCGTACCGCTTTCAAATAAAATGTCGAACTCAATTCCACTAATATCTACTCCTGAACTTGAATCAAAGTTCAATACAAATTGAAACCGTGTGGCTGAAGCACCCGAATCAATGTCGCATCCATTTAATTGAACAACAGAATATGAACTGTCAGTAATTTCGATGAATGAACTTTCAGAACTGGTTGAATCCTTGCATGATGTCACTATTAGTGTTAGCAGAAAAATTGTTATGGTAAGAATTCGCAAATAATTAGATCTCATAATTTAATTCCTTTTTCTAAGTCTCTCTGGCATTAAAAAGGTTGGAGTAGAAAAGTTTTTGAATATCTAAATCAATCATCTCCATCCTATCTCTAATAACTAATGCGAAATATTATTATCAGTTCTGTCACACATATTTGTTGGAAACTTCATTTTTAAAATGATTGGATCTTTATGCAATACGTTTCTATTTGATCCACGAATATTGAGAGAACAATCCTGCTGCCCCCGCTAATTCTTGAACCTTCCCTTTTCTGATAGAGTCATCTGAAATGGCGCAGAGATATTTTTGATTATGAATATTTATCCCCGTGGTTACTCCGTTCGCAAAAAAACCTTATCATTTGGTCAATAATTTTTGATATTTCAACCCAATAAAAACTTCATCAAATGATATCAGGGCTTTTGAAGATCCGTTTATTTCTTCTGTTACCAATTCTATGGCTGACTATACTAAGTTGTCGGTCCACCGAATCTATCGTTGAGGAACAACAACCACCAGAGATTGAAAAACCATCGGTTCAGCAGGTTGACGGTCTCAAACCAAACCGTGAATTTCGGGCCATATGGGTAGCTACTGTTGCAAATATCGACTGGCCTTCTGAGCCCGGCCTGCCCGTGGACAGACAGAAAGAAGAGATGATTGACATCCTGGATCGTGCTGCTGCATTGAATTTCAACGCCATCATTTTCCAGGTTCGTCCTGCGGCTGATGCTCTCTACCCCTCACCCCATGAACCCTGGTCGTACTACCTGACCGGGAAAATGGGACAACCGCCATTGCCTGCATATGATCCGCTTGAGTTTGCTGTAACAGAAGCTCATAAACGGGGAATGGAATTACACGCCTGGTTCAATCCCTATCGTGCCGGCCATCCTTCAGATAAATCAGAAATTTCGCCCGATCATATCAGCAAAATTCAACCCGATTGGGTTCATGAATATGGCGATTATCTTTGGCTCGATCCCGGCATTCCTGAGGTTCGTCAGCATACAATCGATGTCATTTTAGATGTGGTTGAACGCTATGATATCGACGGCGTGCATTTTGACGATTATTTCTATCCCTATCCCTCCTACGCTGATGGAGCCGATTTTCCGGATACCGAAAGCTGGCAAAGAGCCGTTGAAAAGGGTACCACACTCTCCCGGAAAGACTGGCGGCGAAGTAATGTGGATACATTGATGAGAGAACTGTCTGAAGAGATCAAACAAGTAAAACCTCACGTAAAATTTGGGATCAGTCCGTTTGGAATCTGGCGGCCGGGTTATCCTGAGTATACTACCGGATTCGATGCTTACAATGAACTCTATGCCGATGCCCGGCTCTGGCTGAAGGAGGGCTGGGTGGATTATTTTACACCTCAGATCTATTATCGTCTGGATCAGGTTGGGCAGCCGTTTCCCATCATGCTGGATTGGTGGGTGGAGCAGAACGATTACAACCGGCATATCTGGCCGGGACTGTTTACTAGCCGAATTTTATCATCATGGCCGGCGAATGAAATCACCGGCCAATTATATACATCACGGGCATTTCCGAATGTAACCGGTGCCGTTCACTTCAGCATGAAAACGTTCATGGAAAACCCCGATGATTTCAACCAAATTCTTGCCGCCGGGCCGAATGCATATCCATCACTGATTCCTGCATCCCCCTGGATCTCAACAACTGTTCCGGATGCACCGGCGGTTACATTTCACGATTTTAACTCTTACTGGTCGCTAACTCTTCAACCACAAAATGGAGATGATATTCAATGGTGGCTTGTGAGAACAAAATTAAATGGGCAATGGGAAGTGGAATACTATCCCGCTTTTCATCGTGAGATCGATTTTTTTGGAGGAGAAGGGATGAAGCGTCCGTCCGATATTGTCGTTTCCGGGGTAAATCGTGCGGGAGTAGAGGGTGAGCTTTCTGAGCCGATCAAAACAGAAGTTATTGAATCAGCCATAAGGGATTCTGCCAGGCTTCCTGAAAATGTAATAAAACGAGAGGATTGGGCTGAGCATGAACCGTTAGGGTATGATGCCAATGCCGTGCGCAGAAACCTGATGCACGGAGATACACTTCAATTCCGTGACTTCAGCCTTGTCTTTTCACGAATGTTGAAATCAACTCCATATCCCGGGCACTTCATGGGTATCTCTTCTGAGAAGAAAGATAGTACGGAGATCAACGAAAGGGTTACCGTTCAGCTATACCGAAATGGTGTATCTGAGCAGTTTTTTCTTCAGCCTGGCGAAGCGATGAACTGGTACGGTTATCATGTTGGTCTGATTGATACAAATTTCGACAGCGGCAACCTGGCTTTTGAAACGCTGGCATCTCTCGTATTAGAACAAAACGGGATCGATTCTGAGCAGCTCTAAGAATACTTACGGCCTTACTATAGGCGAGCACTCAATGGTGATTGATAAATTGACGAATGCCATTAATTCTCTAACATCAAATAATAAATTGGTTCGAAAATTACCGGGAGATCAACCGTTTGATGACTACCTGAATGCTATCCGCTCCTTTAATAATATGGCACGAGCGCTGGATCTCTACTTGGCCACAGAAAATGCGTACCAACATTATGGACTGGATGATTCTTCGCTCCTTACAGAACAGGAAAAAACAGATTTGATGAATCGCTTCAGGGCTGATATTGATATTCTTTTTAATAATGGTTTAAAAAGAGAGTATGGTGTGGGCGGCCTTTTTACAGTAACGGAGGATCATCTTGAAGCCGGGAATCGCCCTATGAAGGGATATTTTGCCCTCGCTTATGCATCCATGAGTGCCCAAACTGCAACACAGGAAGAGCGGACACCCTGGACGATTATATTTCAACTGCCCGAAGAAAAGCCAGTGAGCCATCAGATGACCAGAGGGGACGATATTGGATGTATCAAACCGCAAACGGCAGCCGGTTTTGGGCGGAAGGCCCGTTCTATTTGGATTTTGTATTGAAGGACGCCATCATCTTCTGGCACGCTATTCGTATTAATGAAGATCTTGATGAGTCGTTCGATCCCTTTTTTAATGATTGGTTTCTGAATCCCGTCCGATGGCTGGCCGATCTTTCAACCCCTGATGGTTCCCTGCCAGCACTTGATGACAGCAACAAGCGGCCCATCCAAGCCGCCAATTTACTACGTTGGAGCGGCGAGTATGGAGACGAACAAGTTGGCAGAATGTTTACAACAATTTTTGATAATCTCTCCGAACACCATAGTGAAACAGAAAATGAAGACCAGTTTTACCTGGTTGAGGCGGCAATTCCAATCAACAATAGCAGTAGTTCTGACATTGAATCTCTTACAAACCCCGAAGATCAGCAATTCATCATTCGCCATACGGATGCATCAAACCAACAGCACTATCTTGCGCTGGTGGGCGAAAAAGGGAAATCAATCACCAGCGGCGAAGGTCACGAACAACCCGATCAACTGCAACTGCTCTACTATTTGGATGAATATTCATTTCTCACGGATGGAGGTTACGACAGCGGGAATCCTCAAACCAACAGCACTTGGAACGGATACCTTTACACGAATACCATGCAGTATGATGCATCCGATATCGAAACTACGTTCGATTTTGTAACCTACCAGAATGAGGGCGGGCTTGAAAGTCCATTTGCTTCCATTACCGAGACAAGGAAAGTAAGCGTTCACAATGAAGCGGACATTGATTATCAAAATCCGGCTCAAAATGTGGAACTGATATCTGGTCAGGTTGAATTGAATTTTGACTCTCCTTCGGGTTCTTCTTCTACCTACAACCGTTCCATTATATTTGTGAAGGGAGAGAACCCCTACCTGATCGACATCAATGATATTGCAGCCGTTTCGGGTCGTAATGACTTTGTGATGCGATACTACGGCAACAGCGATCAATCTGATACTGAAAACGGTTGGTTCCTTTGGGATTTTTCAGCTCAGCCATTTACAAGTCCTTCCCATCGACTTTTTTTGTATACAGTTCCTCTTTTCGGAAATTATGATGAGGAGATTGAAACAGTTCAGATACAGGAAGCTCAAAATCGGGTTGATGGAGAAAAAATGCCATATCCAGTAATAAGAAAATCATATCTCAGCGACCAGGAATCCAACCGATTTACAACGGCAAGTATTCTGAATATTCTTGAAGACATACCATCTTCTGAGCCTGAATTTGTATCAAATTCAGGAGATTTGAGTTATATCACATACCGAGTTGACCCGGAAACGATCGACCTGTTCGTTTTTGCGGCTGATACAACTGAAAATAATCGCTCACTAAACATTCAATCCGGACCACTAAGTGAAATTGAAATTGCCCTCCTGGCAAATCAAACCATCGGGTTTTCAAGATTCAGAATGGATGGTGATAGCTGGATGCAGGATTCTGATTATACGGTACATCTGCAATCCAGTACCGCACCTGATGCGCCCAAAAATCTCTCCGTTTCTATAGAAGAACGAGCTGCAGGACCCGCAGCTGTTTTGAGCTGGAATGAGCCCGGGGGGGATATCGCTTTTTATGAAATCTGGAAACAGTTGAGGGCCCGCTCCGATCAATCCGAACAACCCGTTGAATTAATTGGCACATCAGAAACCAACAGCTACGCGGACGCCTCGATTACCAATCTACCGCCCGGTGAATTTGACCAGCGCTGGTTTGTAAAAGCCGTGAACTCCGACTCGTTGACTTCAGCACCATCTAATTACACCGAATGGATCTACTTCGACCAATCGGCTACACCAGACGAGTTCAAGCTGTATAACCCCTTTCCAAACCCTATGCGGGAGGCCGGGAATGTACGATATCAACTTGCAGAAGAGGCCGATGTAACCCTTCAACTTTTTGATCTCCTGGGTCGTAAAATTAAATTGATCCTTAGCGATTCGCAGTCTGCTGGTACCTTTACTAAAGAATGGAATTCTGGTGGTTTATCGTCGGGAATATACATTCTGCGGTTAACTGTCACGCCTGAAGCTGGGTCTGCCTATCAAAAAAGTGTCAGGGTAAGTGTGATCAAATAATGGACTCTCCTTATTGGAATTTATTGTAACTGTTTAGCGGTTTGTGGCACTTTAGATTACATCTGATTGCTTTCGGAAAGTAAAATTGCAAAAGAGCCTTAGATAATGGAAAGGTATCTATTACCGTCTGCTACAGCTGACTTGGAAATAAGGAAAAAGTAATTGGTTTAACCAAATTTTAGTCAAAAGATAGGCCGAGAAGCCCGAATGTGAATTAAAAATCAGTTATTTGATTATCTTGATGAATAATCAAAATCAATCTATTATGAATTCTTATTGGCATCCTCCGGCCTCTCTATCCTGATCGTAATTTCATTACTTACTAACTCCTCATTATTAGCCAGAATAGATGGATAGATTTCAATCCATGATGAAGAACTTCCAAATCTAAAGCAGAAGTCAAATTCAAGTGATTGTCCAACGACTTCAAAGTCATCTTCAAAAATATTTTCACCTTCCGTACCGCTTTCAAATAAAATGTCGAACTCAATTCCACTAATATCTACTCCTGAACTTGAATCAAAGTTCAATACAAATTGAAACCGTGTGGCTGAAGCACCCGAATCAATGTCGCATCCATTTAATTGAACAACAGAATATGAACTGTCAGTAATTTCGATGAATGAACTTTCAGAACTGGTTGAATCCTTGCATGATGTCACTATTAGTGTTAGCAGAAAAATTGTTATGGTAAGAATTCGCAAATAATTAGATCTCATAATTTAATTCCTTTTTCTAAGTCTCTCTGGCATTAAAAAGGTTGGAGTAGAAAAGTTTTTGAATATCTAAATCAATCATCTCCATCCTATCTCTAATAACTAATGCGAAATATTATTATCAGTTCTGTCACACATATTTGTTGGAAACTTCATTTTTAAAATGATTGGATCTTTATGCAATACGTTTCTATTTAATCCGCGAATATTGAGAGAACAATCCTGCTGCCCCTGCTAATTCTTGAACCTTCCCCTTTCTGATAGAGTCATCTGAAATGGCGCAGAGATATTTTTGATTATGAATATTTATCCCCGTGGTTACTCCGTTCGCAAAAAAACCTTATTATTTGGTCTATAATTTTTGATTTTTCAACCCAATAAAAACTTCATCAAATGATATCAGGGCTTTTGAAGATCCGTTTATTTCTTCTGTTACCAATTCTATGGCTGACTATACTAAGTTGTCGGTCCACCGAATCTATCGTTGAGGAACAACAACCACCAGAGATTGAAAAACCATCGGTTCAGCAGGTTGACGGTCTCAAACCAAACCGGGAATTTCGGGCCGTATGGGTGGCTACTGTTGCAAATATCGACTGGCCTTCTGAGCCCGGCCTGCCCGTGGACAGACAGAAAGAAGAGATGATTGACATCCTGGATCGTGCTGCTGCATTGAATTTCAACGCCATCATTTTCCAGGTTCGTCCCGCGGCTGATGCTCTCTACCCCTCACCCCATGAACCCTGGTCGTACTACCTGACCGGGAAAATGGGACAACCGCCATTGCCTGCATATGATCCGCTTGAGTTTGCTGTAACAGAAGCTCATAAACGGGGAATGGAATTACACGCCTGGTTCAATCCCTATCGTGCCGGCCATCCTTCAGATAAATCAGAAATTTCGCCCGATCATATCAGCAAAATACAGCCAGACTGGGTCCATGAATATGGCGATTATCTTTGGCTCGATCCCGGCATTCCTGAGGTTCGTCAGCATACGATCGAAGTCATTTTAGACGTGGTTGAGCGCTATGATATCGACGGCGTTCATTTTGACGATTATTTCTATCCCTATCCCTCCTACGCTGACGGAGCCGATTTCCCGGACACTGAAAGCTGGCAAAAAGCCGTCGAAAAGGGCACAACACTCTCCCGGAAAGACTGGCGGCGAAGTAATGTGGATACATTGATGAGAGAACTGTCTGAAGAGATCAAACAAGTAAAACCTCACGTAAAATTTGGGATCAGTCCGTTTGGAATCTGGCGGCCGGGTTATCCTGAGTATACTACCGGATTCGATGCTTACAATGAACTCTATGCCGATGCCCGGCTCTGGCTGAAGGAGGGCTGGGTGGATTATTTTACACCTCAGATCTATTATCGTCTGGATCAGGTTGGGCAGCCGTTTCCCATCATGCTGGATTGGTGGGTGGAGCAGAACGATTACAACCGGCATATCTGGCCGGGACTGTTTACAAGCCGAATTTTATCATCATGGCCGGCGAATGAAATCACCGGCCAATTATATACATCACGGGCATTTCCGAATGTAACCGGTGCCGTTCACTTCAGCATGAAAACGTTCATGGAAAACCCCGATGATTTCAACCAAATTCTTGCCGCCGGGCCGAATGCATATCCATCACTGATTCCTGCATCCCCCTGGATCTCAACAACTGTTCCGGATGCACCGGCGGTTACATTTCACGATTTTAACTCTTACTGGTCGCTAACTCTTCAACCACAAAATGGAGATGATATTCAATGGTGGCTTGTGAGAACAAAATTAAATGACCAATGGGAAGTGGAATACTATCCCGCTTTTCATCGTGAGATCGATTTTTTTGGAGGAGAAGGGATGAAGCGTCCGTCCGATATTGTCGTTTCCGGGGTAAATCGGGCTGGTATAGAGGGTGTGCTTTCTGAGCCGATCAAAACAGAAGTTATTGAATCAGCCATAAGGGATTCTGCCAGGCTTCCTGAAAATGTAATAAAACGAGAGGATTGGGCTGAGCATGAACCGTTAGGGTATGATGCCAATGCCGTGCGCAGAAACCTGATGCACGGAGATACACTTCAATTCCGTGACTTCAGCCTTGTCTTTTCACGAATGTTGAAATCAACTCCATATCCCGGGCACTTCATGGGTATCTCTTCTGAGAAGAAAGATAGTACGGAGATCAACGAAAGGGTTACCGTTCAGCTCTATCGAAATGGTGTGTCTGAGCAGTTTTTTCTTCAGCCTGGCGAAGCGATGAACTGGTACGGTTATCATGTTGGCCTGATCAACACTAATTTCGACAGCGGCATGGCCCAGTTTGAGGTCGCTACAGTAAACTCGCTGCCGGTTGACAGGGCTTCGGCCCTAAGCACCGGATCAGCTGAATACCGGCTTCGTGTTCCTCATACCATCAATCAAATTACGCTACACCATTCCGGGAGTGCCGAACCGCTTGAACCGGAAGACGATCCCATTAAAATCCTGAACAACCTGTTTGAATGGGGCGCGGAGGATCGCAACTGGTGGGATCTGCCTTATCACTATTTAATCGATCTGGACGGAAATATTTATGAAGGTCGAGATCCCAAATACGCGGGTGAAACCAATACCACATATGATCCGCGCGGACATCTGCTCATAAGTGTGATGGGGAACTATAATCAACAGGAACCGACGGAAGCACAACTCAATGCCATTGCAGAAATGACGGCCTATGCTATTCAAAAATATAATTTGAGTTTAAATGACATTTATGGCCACGGAGATTGGGCGGATACATCTTGTCCGGGGGAGCATCTGCAGGAATATCTTGACAGTGGAATGCTAAAAAAGAAAACGGAAGTGTTTCTAAAATCACAGAACTAATAATAGAAACATACAAAAATATGAATTGCATCAATTTTCAATCTTTCAACAAGTTAAGCCTTTCAATAGAATTTTTTAGATGTGAAAAAGTAATCGGTTTCCCCATATAGTCATGATATCCTAAATTTTTTGCTTTTTCTTTATTTCGCGGATCGGTATTCCCGGTAATATAGATAACCGGTATCTCTTTCTCTTTTTTGATCTCCCTGTAGGCTTCAATGCCATCAATTTCGTCCTGTAGCATTATATCCATAAGGATTAGATCGTAAGAGTCTTCTTTGGCTTTTTGGATAGCAGACGCACCTTTGGTGGCTGTACCTAAATGCTCGAACCCCATTTTTTTTAGCATGTGCTCGAGCATCAATTGTAAAACCAACTCATCTTCTACGATTAAAATTTTGGGGTTCGATTCCATACTTAACCTTCTAAATTACATCTCTATCCACGAATAACCTACCGTCGGCTTTGGGGATCGCTGTCCTATTTTATTGTTAGCTCTACAATATTAAAAATAAATTAATGTTTCCACGAATATATACTATTGAAGTCAGACATTTGCAATAGTTGCTTTTACAAAAATACTCCTCCTGATGATGATTTTCTTACAAATTTAACGTGTTGGCAACTTTGCTGTGAGCAATAATCAGAATGAAACAGTCAACTACAACTACCCTTACATCTCTTATTTCGTGTCAACAATTAATTCTGAAAAATCAATTACTTGAGTCAGACAGAATGTAGAGAATACATTCCAAAAAAAAAGGGCACAGTAAACATGTGCCCTTTTTAGAATTTAAAGTTTAAAAGTTAGTAACCTGTATTTTGTTGTAAAACCGGAGTTCCACCAACAGTGCTCAAGTCGATCTGTCTTTGTGGAATCGGGAAGTATTCATTTCTGTTTGGTGTAAACTGCCCTTCATTGAGATATGAAGCCGGGAAGAAATCACCTTCGTAGTCCATAAACTCATTGATTTCATCCTCAGCAATTCCCCATCGAACCAGATCAAAGTACCTGTGGCCTTCAAGGGCCAGTTCCAGCTTGCGTTCAAACCGTACGATTTCCCTGGCTTGCTGCTGAGTGCCAAGATCATCATACAGATCGATATTATAATTAGGCTCTGTATACTCATTCCAATTATTGATATCGGCTGCACCGCCGCCCAGATACACAAACGTGGTTCCAGTATCTTCCCGTACTACCCAGCTTCCGGAGGTGGGTTCGAGTGCCAGCATCTCTGCTTCACTGCTTACGATTTCAAAAGCATATCCTTCATTGAATTCGTTTTTAACCCATGCAGATGGATCCGCAGCACGTGCTCGTACACGGTTAATATACTCCAGTGCCTGTGACAGGCTTCCTGTTTCGATTTCCGCTTCGGCTGCCATCAACAGGACATCAGCAAAACGAATAATCGGGATGTTATACGATGTACCGGGTGCCCACTGACTCGGATTGTTTACATCCTGATCATCTTTTTGCCACCAGATGTGCTTTTTGGAAGCATATGGACCGGAATATGCCTGGTCGCGCACCCATCGCTGACCGGGGTGTGGTCCCCAGTCGTGGAACGGAACACCGCGACGGCCAACCGTCCAGTCAAGCCGTGGATCGAGAGTACCGCTGTGAGGCTCAAAATTTTCACTTGAAAGAACTCCCAGATCATTTTTCACAGGAGTTGAAAGGAAGTCGTTAATCAGTGGTTTTCCATCAACTGTTTGAAAGGAATTTACCAGGTAAAGTGTAGGCTGGTAAAAACCACAGCAGCGAAACGGACTGTTATACGGATAATTGAGCATCATCCCGGGATTAGCATTTTGAATAGTGCCTGTCCCGTCATCGGCAGATGCCTGAATAGCAAAAACCGATTCTGCATTGTTTTTATTGACCGGGTTATGTACCTGATCGAGCGGTACAAGGTCATATGCCAATCCGTTAGAGGTATTACCATCGGAAATGATTTGATCATACAAGGATTTGGCCTCCGAAAATTTCTCCTGGTACATATAGGATTTGGCGAGATATGATGCAGCCGCCCAGTTATTGGGTCGTCCAGCCTGTGCTTGAACAGCCGGGAGATTGTTAAATGCAAACTGGAAATCCGCTTCTATCTTTGGCCAGATATCCTGGTCATTTGGCTGAGGTGTAAGTGCATCCACAGTTTCATCGATCCATGGAACGTTATTATAGAACCTCTTCAGCTCAAAGTAGAAGTGTCCGCGCAGAAAACGCGCTTCAGCTTCTATCCTGGCTTTATCTGCCTCGCTGAAAACACCTTCAGAAACAGGTACATCTGGCAGTACACTCAGCACAGAGTTTGTACGGGCAATACCTTCGTAAAGACCTCTCCATTTCAGGTTTATGAATCCTGTGGAGGGTGATACGTTCATACCTCCGAGGGTGTTCATTTGTGGCTGGTCACCTGCATCACTTCCTTTGTGAGCTTCAGTTCCCATAACACTTCCATAAAGCCAGTTGGAGGGGCAAACTGCCCAGGCTCCGTCTCCCGGAAGGCCATCTCCCCAGCCCTGGTTACCGGTTTGACTGAGAGCCCCATAAGCCCCCATTAAAAGTGTTTCTACGCCGTTGCGATCGGCTACTACATCTTCACTCAGCGATCCCATAGCAGGGCGCGTAAGAAATTCATCTCCGCACGCTTTTGTGAACATACCTGCGGTAAAGATTAGTACAAGTATGATGATTACATTTTTTGAGTTCTTCATATTAGACCTCTGTCTATTTAATTCTTTTAAAATCCGAGATTAAACCCAACCAGGAACTGGCGGGAGGTTGGATATGCACCTTCATCTACACCAAAACTTGTGGTGCTGGCATTGGCTGACTGTGTATTACCTACTTCAGGATCGGGCCCTGAATAATTTGTGATGGTAAACAAGTTCTGGGCTTGTACATAAACCCTCAGCCTGTTCAATCCAACATATGAGAGCATATCGGGAGTGAATGAGTATCCAACCTGGAACGTTCTCAATCTCAGATATGAACCATCCTCAACATAATAGGAGTTGGGCACAAGGTTCGTAGCCGTAGAACCGGCATTTTCCTGGATGGGTGCTGTGGCATTGTGGTTGTCTGGTGTCCAGGAATCGTACAAAGCGGTTTTACTTTTCGCTCCCTGGAAAGAGGGATAGAAATCGGTCCACCATTTTACCTGGTTCCAGATATCATTGCCTTGCGACCCATAGAAGAATGCACTCACGTCAAAACTTTTGTAGTTGACGGTGAGATCCAGTCCGTATGTAAAATCGGGATGTGGATCACCCAACCTGGTGCGATCATCGGCAGTAATGCGTCCGTCGCCATTTACATCAGCATATCGGAATCTACCGGGAGCTGCCTCTTCCTGGTACACGCCGCCTGCACTTGCATTGGCCTGGTCAATTTCTGACTGTTCGTTCCAAAATCCTTCAATTTTATAACCAAAGAATGTGGATATCGGCCAACCAACCTGGTTTCTGACAATAGGATTACCGCTGCCAAAGCGCCGGCTTGTTCCGTCGAAATTATCAACACCTTCGGCAATTTTTACCACTTCATTGCTGTATGTAGTAAAGTTAACCGTTGCACTCATGTTGAAATCCTGGGAGATATCCCTGCGTCCTGTAATGGACATATCAAGCCCTTTGTTTTCTACATTACCAACATTTACATATGGCTGTGATGCAAGGCCGGCCTGTCCGGGCAATTCCGGGTTGAACAACAAGTCTCGCACATCATTTTTATAGAAGTCCATATCAATCTCAAGAGCTCCCTCAAACAACATGGTATTTACACCGAAATTCATTGTATGAGACTCTTCCCAGCGTGCCCCAGGATTACCGATTCGCGTTTGTGCAAATCCCTGGAATATGGTAGGCCCGCCTGTTATCGGATAAAATGTAGAAAGCTGGTTTCCTCCAAAAAGTGAGTAGGCATTGTCTGCTGCAACATTCAACTGGTTCCCCATTACGCCATATCCTGCACGTAATTGAAGGTTTGTCAACCAGTCAACATCACGCATAAATTCCTCCTCAGAAATACGCCATCCAATACTACCGGATGGAAATAAACCGTATCGATTATCGAGAAATCGGGAGGAACCGTCTCGCCGAACGGTTGCATTCAGCAGGTACCGGTTATCGTAATTGTATTCGGCACGGCCGAAGAGAGAGAACAGTGCATTCTCGTACTGCCAGCTATAGTTGGTGGGATCTCCGGCACCATTGCTCAGGTTCACATAATTAGGATTGAATGAGAAATAGTCGGTCCGGGTTCCGCCACGTTCGCGGCCGGTATCTTCGTTCGCTTCCGTTCCTAATAAAACAGTGACATTATGAACATCGGCCAGCAGATCTGTGTATGTAACCGTATTTGTCCAGGTCCAGTTTGTGCCGTTCCAGGCTCCATCTCCATATAAATTTACAACAGCATTTTCTGCATTTTCATATTCAGGGAACTGGAACCAACTCCAATTACTGGTAGCATAACTGCCGCCAAAATTAGAACGGAAAGTTATATTTTCGAGAAAATCGATTTCAGCAAATACATTACCAAAAATTCGATTATTTTCGCCCGTATTATTCATGGTTCGTTCGCGCTGTGCAACCGGATTACTGGCATTACCCAAAGGAGCTCCGAAATTACCCGCAAAGTTCCCGGCTATATCGTAAACGGGAATAATGGGTTGCTGCCGATAGACCATACCTGTGGCTGTACCTTCATTAAGTGAACCAGCCTGTGGATTTTCCCACATGGCTATTGATGCGTTCTGGCCAACACGAATATTTTCGGTCAGGTTGAACTGTGTATTTACACGAAGCGTGTACCGTTCATTATAGGTTCGCAGCAGGGTGCCTTCTTCATTAATATAATTCAACGATAACATGTAACTGGCATCATCTGTACCACCGCTTACCGATAAGTTAGAGTTCACTGTATAAGCAGGTTTAAAGATCTCCTGGAACCAGTTGGTACCCTGTTTATTGGCCTGAGTAATTCGGAAAAAGTTTCCCAAATCAGCCGTATCTGTGTAGTAGGGATTCACATAGTAATCATCGTGATTTACCTCTCCCTCCATTGCACCGGTCGGAGCTATATAATCTGGTAATTGGGGTGTTGAACCGCTTCCGTACAGGGAAGATGAAGGGGTGAGACCTGAGTTGTTATAGGCCAGCCACTCCAGTTCGGCCATCTCCATAGGAGAAGCAATATTAAAAGCATTGCCGTGATGTTTGGGGGTTTCGTACCCCACATACGAATCAAAAGTAACGCTCAATCCCGGACGCCCCTGTTTTGTAGTGATAATTATCACCCCGTTTGATGCCCTTGAACCGTAAATAGATGCCGCAGAAGCATCTTTCAAAACTTGTAACGATTCAACATCCCTGGGGTTCAAATCGCCAATACTGCTGGTGGGAACACCATCAACAACATAAAGCGGATTTACATTACCAAAATTACCAACTCCCCGTATTCGTACAGAGGGCTCATCGCCCGGCTGACCTGATTGCGAAACTGTTACACCTGAAACCTGACCTTGTAACTGTTGGTTTACAGATGACTCAGCAATTTTCTGCATCTGGGGAACATCGGCTACACTGATAGACCCTGTAAGATCTATTCGCCTCTGAGCAGAATATCCTGTAACAATGAGATCTTCGCCAAGAATAGCAGAAATCTCCATCTCCACATTTATCGTATTTCGTCCGTCTACATCCACCACAACAGGTTGATAGCCTATATACGAGAATCGTAACTGGGCATCTGGTGATGGGACCGATAGAGAGTAGTTTCCTTCCATGTCTGTAGTTGTACCGGTAGTTGTACCTACTACCATAATATTAACTCCCAGGAGTGTCTCGCCATCATTGGCATCCGTAACAGTTCCTGAAACTTCATGAACTGTCTGGATATCCTGGGCATTAACGGAAGAGCACAAAAACAGAACAAGGTACATGCTCAACCCCGCTTTTGCGATAGTACGGAGCAGCATTGCAAATAGTGAATTGTCTGATTTTATCTTCATGGTATACCTTCATTATTGGTTATGTGGTATACCCATTTCCAAAGATCCTCAGTATCCCTGAAAAGTTTTCACCAGCCAATTCACTATGTCTCACATAATTGCGTCTCTTGCTTGGTTCGCCGGTATCAATTCAAGATCAATACTTTAAACGACAAAAGGTAAGAGAGGTCAATACTTACATCTCAGGTTTTTTCGGGTCTTTTATAGTAACTCATCACTCATGTATGACTCACTTTTGTGAAAATGAATAACCACTAAAAAATCATTATATGAAACACAGCAGCTGGTTAATAAGCACTGCCTATCATGTATGGTAGAG
This sequence comes from Balneolaceae bacterium, assembly GCA_034521495.1. NCBI lineage: Bacteria > Pseudomonadati > Balneolota > Balneolia > Balneolales > Balneolaceae > Balneolaceae bacterium. The sequence goes on along the minus strand of JAXHMK010000003.1, from coordinate 26,071 downwards.
CTTTTCAGAACCTTTGCATCTAAGGGATTTCCTTAGGGGCATATAGGGAAAATTTTAAAACCGATGGGTCCTTTTTACAATCTCTTGATATTATTAATCATATAGCGAAAGCCCGATTTTAATCAATTTAAAAATATTTCTATGAAGGTTTTGTCTGCATAAAAATAGGCTTTAAGGTATGTTTAAAGCCTGTTTTTACCCTTGAATCATAAAAACATAGTTTAATCTATAAATTTTCTAACAAAAAGATTCCTGCCGAAGCCTGAACTAAACTTTCTAAGGATTTTCCCCATTTAAAAACAGGTGTAATCGTAGGAAAATCAGCCAATCAATCCCGTAGTAATTTACAAATCGCTTCGGTGTACGATTGTGTTGTACCACTGCCGCCCACATCGGGGGTGCACTCATCTTTGTGATCTTGTAAAACCGTATAAACAGCAGAGCGTATTTTTTCAGCCAGCCGATATTCATCCAGGTACTCCAGCATCATCAGTGCCGAAAACAGAAGTGCGGTTGGATTTGCTTTCCCCTGGCCTGCAATATCGGGTGCGGAACCGTGAACAGCTTCAAATATAGCAGCATCATCGCCAATATTGGCTGCACCGGTCACACCAAGTCCCCCTACAAGGCCGGATGCCAGGTCAGACAAAATATCACCAAAAAGATTGGTTGTAACGATTACGTCAAACTGTTGAGGATACTGTACCATCTGCATCGCCATATTATCCACAATCAGATCTTCAAAAACTATCTCCGGGTATTTCTTTGAAATCTCTTTTCCGATATTGAGAAAAAGACCTGTCGTTAATTTCAAAATATTGGCCTTATGGACCAGGGTTATCTTCTTTCGGTTGTTCTTTTTTGCATACTCAAACGCCGCCGTGATAATTTTTTCACTGGCCTTACGTGTAACCACTGCAATACTTTCGGCATGTTCTTCTTTTTCCTCATCAATCCACTGTTCTTTACCAATATAAAGGCCCTGTGTGTTCTCTCTGAACATCACAAGATCAACGGCCCTGAACGGACTCTCAATATTCGGCAGTGATTTGGCCGGACGAATATTACTATACAGATCAAACTTTTGCCGTAATGCCACATTGATAGATCGGAAACCTGCTCCAACCGGCGTAGTCAGAGGTCCCTTTAGTGCTATTCGATGCTTATCAATCGCATCGAATGTTTCGTCCGGCAGCGGATTCCCCGTCTTTTTAAACGTTGCTTCGCCGGCTTCACACTCAATCCAGTTTATCTCTGCACCGGCTGCTGCCAAAATAGTTGTTACTGATTCAGTGATCTCTGTTCCAATTCCATCCCCTGGGATTTTTACAATGTTGTACATAGTCTTTTTATTTGTGATTTATTTTTGTTCAAGATAAAGAATCTGCCCGAAGGAAACAGAACATCCCGCCGTAGTTTGTAGTTCAGATTCGCCCTCCGGCAATCCCAATCTGTTTCTTCCTGCCCTAATTAAAACAGCATCTGCGAAAGCAGGACCTTACAACTTCCCTATACATTTTTGAGAAGGGCTTGCAAAACTCTGACCGTCATCCTGAACCTGTCTGCCGAAGCTTAGCGCAGGCAGGCTTGATTCAGGATCTCCAGATACTGGCTATAAAGACGAATGGAGAATCTGAATCGAGTTCAGATTGACCAATAACCACGGTTTTGCAAAGCCCTCTCTGATTGTTTGTACAACACAGAAATACCCATCATCAATACGCTACTTTTATTAGATCGTTAAAATCGTTATATCTGCTCTGAACTTGATTCTCAAAAATCCTGTATGAAACGACTTCGCAGCGACATACCCCGTGCATCCAAGAAAGAGATTTTTGGATGGGCCATGTTCGATTTTGCCAATTCCACCTACACACTGCTCATTATCACAGTTATTTTTCCCGTTCTGTTCACCACGGTAATCGTCGGAGATGCAGAACAAAATTATCGCCTTGGAAATCTTCTTTGGAGTGTTGCACTGGCGGTTAGTTATTTCCTTGTTGTACTTAGCGGCCCCGTTTTTGGAGCTATCATGGATTATTCTGCCATGAAAAAACGGTTTCTCTTCTACAGCTACGCTCTTACCGTACTGAGTACCGGTTTTCTCTATTTTGTGAAACCAGGGCTTGTTGTTTTAGGAGTGGTGTTACTTGTGATCTCTAATTTTGCATATGCTATTGGGGAAAATTTCATTGCTGCTTTTCTGCCCAGCCTGGGGCCACCAAAAGATCTTGGTAAAATTTCCGGTTTTGGATGGGCTTTGGGATACATAGGCGGGCTCGTTGCAGCTGGTTTTGTGATCTATTTTTTGGGCGAGCCAACCGCCGCTAATTTTGACCGAATCCGTTGGGTGGGACCGTTTACAGCGCTCTTTTTTATGATCACAGCCATACCTACATTTCTTTGGGTGAAAGAACCCGGGATCAGAAAAGAGTTGCCGCCGGGAGAAACATTCTTCTCTGTTGGTTTTAAGCGGTTGGGCAATACATTTAAGATGATTGCAAAATTCAAGGATCTGGCCGTCTATCTTGTCTCTGTTTTCTTTGCTATGGCCGGGATCTATATCGTCGTTTCGTTTGCATTTATTTATGGCGACCAGGTTGTGAACTGGGATGAAACCGTTCGAATCCTGATGTTTGTTGTTGTACAGATTACGGCCGCCATTGGGGCTTTTGCATTTGGTTATATCCAGGATAAAATCGGAGCCAAACTCACCTATAATATAACTCTTGTCCTTTGGTTTTTGGGAGTTCTTGGCATATGGGCCGTAACCGATTTAACCGTATGGATTAACCATACCTTTAGTACCAGTTTTGAAGCTCAATATGTATTTCTGTGGATAGGAGTTATTGCAGGAATCAGCCTCGGATCCAGCCAATCTGCGAGCCGGGCGTTGGTTGGAATTTTTACCCCCGAAGAAAAATCAGCGGAATTTTTTGGATTTTGGGGACTCTCCAATAAAATAGCCGGTGTGTTTGGAATTATCGGACTTGGATTACTCCAGGCTGAATTCGGACTGCATCAATCTGTCCTGTTTTGCGCCTTCCTGTTTTTGGTGGCCTTGTTGGTCTGTTTCTTTGTAAATGAGAAACGGGGAGAAAGTGCCGCAGATGATTTTCAAGCTCAGCAAAACGAGGATTATTGATGAAATAGCTCGATTTCCTCTATTAAACACTACCTTCAAATCAGATAAAGGAAATTCATTCATTTTTCCTGTACACACATAGTGATTCTATAAATAGCATAGAATCAATAACTTATTATGTTTTTTAAAAAATCTATCTGTTTGAGAATCTGTTGATCCGTTACATTTCAACCAAACAAAATTTTTTTAGCCGTAAATAACATACTTTAGCCTCCATATTCTTACCTTAATCGAATATTATGCATAGAATCAATAGGATTCTATAAAATCGGATGGATGATAAAATTTTATCAACATCAAAAACAACTAACTTAAAAGGAGATTTAAATGAGCAGAATTGAAGAAGTAAAAGGCTTAATGACTGAACTCGAAGAAGATCTTGATAAATTCTACGAAAAAGGAAATAAAGCTGCCGGTACTCGTGCAAGAAAACAATTGCAAAATCTAAAAAAACTGGCCCAGGATATCCGACTGGAAATTCAGGACATTAAAAATAACGGATAATCTACTACGATTTTCCAATGAAAAAGCCGCGTTTTACGTGGCTTTTTTTGTTTGTGGTTTCTACAACCCTCATTCAACCTTTTTAAAAATAGGAGAAGTTACCCCGAAATTTTAAGTTTAAGTATGCTAAAGTATTAAATAACAGTAGTTTAATACATTTAACAAGTGGAAATAGTGATTTTGAGAAAATAACCGACCTTGAATAGTTGGCGGGAAAAAGGACAACGAGAGAACCGTGAGAAGAATCCTTTCATACCGGCGAGGAGCGAAATTTAAGGGCTGAAAACCTGATGGACCATTGAAAGGATTCCACGGTGAACTCGTGTCCGCCGCCAAGTATTCACAGTCTTGATTTTTCGTTCTTTTGTATCAAGACAAAAGGACATACAACTTGCAATAAGTTTACACTTACATTAATGGGGTAAGTCCTCTTAAAATAGGGATTACAGTTTGGCTGAAAAACATCTATTTTTAAATCGACTTAAAACCATTTGAATTTTATTGACTGTTAAACTAAATGAAGCAACCCCCGTTTCATAAATTAACACCGAGGGCTATACGGGTCTGGCAGTGGAGTAATTCTGTTCGGTCCCTCTTTCTTTTTGCACTTCCTGTTGCCTATGCAGCTATTTTTGGATACAGCGGATATCATCAATGGGCTATCATTTCACTTGGAATTATTGTGGTTGCAATTTGGATACTCTCAACCTTTTTGATGCCGTATCTCTCCTGGAAAAACTGGAGATATGCCATCGATGAAAATGAGATTGACCTGAAACGGGGTGTAATATTTAAAACCCGAACGCTGATCCCGTTGAGTCGTGTGCAACACGTAGACACCCGACAAGGACCCCTATTGGGATCTTACAATCTTGCCAGTGTAACGATCTCAACCGCTGCCACTACCCATGAAATCCCGGCACTTGATGAGGTTCTGGCCGACAGGGTACGCCATCAAATATCCACATTTGCAAGACTTGCCGAAGAAGATGTCTGATTTTCAACGCCAACATCCTGTCGCAGCACTCAGTCGTGCTTTTGGTTTAATACGTGGAAATATTGTAACCATTCTTGTATTTCTTTTTTTTGGTGCCCAGTCGGAAAGTTTTTCATTTTGGTGGTGGACCGCAGGCGGTTTTGCTTTTTTATTGATTGCAGGTGCAGCTAATTGGTGGCGTTTTTTGTTTAAGGTTGAGGATGGCCTGATACACATCAAGAGCGGTATTTTTGTGCGAAAAAATCTATATCTCACCAAAGATCGGATCCAGGTTATTGATATTACTGCAGGTGTCATTCAGCGCATTTTTGGCCTTGTTCGGCTGGACATTCAAACAGCCGGGGCCAGTTCGCGGGCTGCTGCAATAGAAGCCATTACAAGAGAAAAAGCAGAAGAGATTAATCAGCTGTTGCGGCGCGGGGAAAAGCAGGAAGAAGAGGGAGATGAGTCCTCTGTTGAATCCATACCGGAAATTAAACAAACCATTTCACTGCCCAATAAAGAGCTGCTCATTGCGGCTTCTACATCCGGTAGTTTTGGTATTGCCCTATCAGTAATCGGTACGGTTTTCTCCCAGATTGAGCCACTGATCAGTGAATCCCAAATGTATGAATATCTGTACAGCATTCTGCCTTCCCAAACAGATACAATGTTTTATATCGCCCTGATTGCGGGATTTGTTATTTTTGCATGGCTGCTCTCATTTTTCGGCACACTATTTAAGTATGGAAATTTCAGCCTTGTAGTAAAAGAAAAAGAGATCGTTATTTCCCGGGGCATCTTTGAGAAGAAAAGGGTCACTGTGCCGTTCAACAGAATTCAGGCTATTCATATTTCCGAGGGGATCATTCGTCAACCCCTGGGTTATGCGTCGGTCCATCTCGAAAGCGCCGGATATGGTGATGAAAAAGGGACCGGTTCAATTCTTTTTTTCCCGCTCATTAAGCGAAATGAAATTTTGCCATTGTTGGATGATGTTTTACCGGACTACCAAAAAGAGATGTTGGCACTGACGCCTCCCTCCCGATCTCTGCGGAGATATATTTTCCGATCCGCATTTTTAGTAACTGCTTTAACAGCACTGGCCTGGTGGAGATTTGATCTGAACCTGGCCATCTGGATCTTGCCGATTCTCTCTTTGATCTGGGGATGGCTGAAATACAATGACACAGCCCTGGGCTGGGGTGAGGATATCCTGGTGCTTCGAAGCCGGGGACTTGCCAAATCCACAGCTTACATCAAAAAGAAACGGGTACAGGATGTTTCCGTCAGCCAAAGCCCGTTTCAGCGATACCGGAATCTATGTTCTGTACAAGTACATGTTGCTTCGGGCGACCGCGGAAAATCATTCAGCGTTCGCGACCTCGAATTAGACGACGGTCTTATCATACTGCAACAACTCAAAATTGAAGGAATGAATACAACGATTGGTGAAGAGTTTTCTCCGGAGTCGATACGGCAGATTGTTCGGTTGCCGGGATGGGCGTAGACAGTAGACAGTAGACAGTAGACAGTAGACAGTAGACAGTAGACAGTAGACAGTTAAAGGTTTTTCACGCTTTTAGACATAAACAAATTTATCAGAAAGATTTTAAATCACCGTAACACGTAACTCAAAACTCGAAGTCCGAATGAAACCATATATCCTTGCGGAGAATAACTGGAAGAATATTAAAGAGATGAATGTGGAGCTTGCCGTTTTGCCCTGGGGAGCTACAGAGGCACACAACTATCACATGCCATATGCTACGGATAATTACCAGGTGGATGCCGTTGCGGAGATGTCAGCTAAAATTGCCTGGGAGTCAGGTAGAAAAGTCGTTGTTTTTCCGACGGTTCCATTTGGCGTAAATACGGGGCAGCCGGATATTAAACTCGACCTGAATCTTAATCCCAGCACACAACTTCACATTTTACGGGACATTATCACCGTTTTAAATCGGCAGGGAATTCATAAACTATTGGTTCTGAATGGCCACGGTGGCAACAATTTCAAACCATTACTCCGGGAATTAGGCCTGGAATTTCCTGATATGTTGCTGTCGCTCTGTAATTGGTTCCAGGTGGGAGACAAATCAAAAACGTTTGAAGAAGAAGGCGACCACGCCGATGAGATGGAAACGAGTGTGATGCTTTATCTTCGTGAAGATCTCATTCGTCCGCTGGAAGAGGCCGGAGATGGAGCCGAGAAAAAATCGGTTATCAAGGGAATTCGCGAAGGCTGGGCGTGGGCAGAACGTCGATGGTCCCAGGTTTCGGCAGATACAGGTATCGGAAATCCAAAAAAAGCCACGAAAGAAAAGGGAGAAGCTTTTATGAAAGAAGTAACAGAAAAGATCGGGAGTTTAATGATTGAATTGGCTGAAGCGGATACGGATAATTTGTATGAATAATCCCTCCTTGAGGAGGGTGGGCAAATTCTGTGTTTTTCAGAATTTGGTCGGGAGGTGTTTCTGTCATCACGCGAGAGAACACTCCTCTGAATTATTCAAGAACCTATTGAAAAATTCTGTCTCCCCTCAATGGGAGATATATGAACAAAACTGAATGAAAGCACGAGCGAGACGCTCGCGCTATCCTTTATTTTATTATTTGAAATGGCGCAAGCGTCTCGCTTGTGCCAACCTTTTTTTACGAATTCAGATCCGCGAAGTCTCGAAGACTTCGCGGATCTTACCATTTCTTACGCCGGATACACCGACTCTCCCGCCGCTGGTTCTTGTCCTTCGGAGTATGCTTCTACAGGAAGGCAACTGCATACGAGATTACGGTCGCCATATGCATCATCTACCCGACTCACAGCCGGCCAGAATTTGTTAAATCGTTGATTTGGAACCGGAAAGACGGCTTTTTGGCGCGAGTAGGGTCGATTCCAATCATCGCTTAACGCCACTCTCATAGAATGAGGCGCATGTTTCAATACGTTATCTTCGGAATCAGCCTCGCCATCTTCGACTTCCTGAATCTCTTTTCGAATTTGAATCATCGCATCACAAAATCGATCCAACTCCTCTTTCGATTCGCTTTCGGTTGGCTCAATCATCAGTGTTCCGGGAACCGGGAATGACATCGTTGGAGCATGGAATCCGTAATCCATCAGGCGTTTTGCAACATCAGTGGCATCAATCCCTATATCCTGTTTAAATTTTCTAAGATCCACAATAAATTCATGAGCGGTTCGTCCGCCGCGACCGGTATAGAGAATCGGGTAGTGCTCTTTTAACCGATCTTTCAAATAATTTGCATTCAATACTGCCACTTCAGTTGCTTCCTTTAAACCGTCAGCACCCATCATTCGTATATAAGCGTGCGAGATGGTCAATATACTGGCACTACCCCAGGGAGCTGATGAAACAGCCGGAATCCCCTGATCTCCATTAATTTTAATGACATCATGATCGGGAAGATAAGGAACCAGTTTTTCTACAACACCAATAGGCCCCATTCCCGGCCCCCCGCCGCCATGCGGAATACAAAATGTTTTATGAAGATTCAGGTGGCAGACATCTGCCCCGATTTGTGCCGGTGAGGTCCAGCCAATCTGAGCATTCATATTTGCACCATCCATATAAACGAGGCCGCCATGTTCATGTATCAACTCACAAATTTCCCGAATATCTTCTTCAAACACACCGTGCGTGGACGGATAAGTAACCATCAGAGAGGAGAGCCGTTCACTATTTTTTTCAACTTTCTCACGCAGATCTTCCAGATCAATATTTCCGTCCTCATCACACTTTGTAACTACAACCTCCATGCCGGCCATCACCGCGCTTGCCGGATTGGTTCCGTGAGCAGATGAAGGAACAATCGTCACATTCCGCTGGGTTTCGCCATTGGCGTGATGATATCCGCGAATGGTCATCAAACCGGTATACTCACCCTGTGCTCCGGAATTGGGCTGAAGTGAGAACTTCGCAAAACCGGTGATCTCAGAAAGCCAATCATCCAGTTCCTCAAAAAGTTGGTGATATCCTTTGGCCTGATTGGTTGGTGCAAATGGATGTATATTGCCAAACTCCGGCCAGGTCAGTGGGAATCATCTCAGCGGTGGCATTCAGCTTCATTGTGCAGGAACCGAGTGAGATCATCGAGTGAGTCAAACTTAAATCCCGGTTCTCAAGCTCTTTCAAGTATCGAAGCATTTCGTGCTCAGAGTGAAACTGGTTGAACACCGGGTGCTCCAAATATGGAGTCGTTCGGGTGAGTGATTCAGGATAATTTACCCTCATCACCCTGGACGCCTTTTGTACATCAAACGAATTCTCTTTATTTGCAGCCTCTGCAAATATCTTCAGCACATCTTCAACATCAGATATATCTTTTGTTTCGTCAAAAGAGATACCAATTCCATCTTCCGAATATCTGAAGTTTATCTGATGATCCTCAGCATTTTTCTGAATCAACTCAATCTGATCGGAGGTTAGATTCAGAACCGTTATGGTATCAAAAAACTGTTCGCTAACAGTTTCGTACCCCAATTCCTTCAAACCGGCTGAGGCAAGCTTCGCCAGGCCGTGAATTTTTGATGCAATTTTTTTCAATCCCCCGGGGCCGTGATAAGCCGCATACATTCCCGAAATAACAGCCAATAAAACCTGTGCTGTACAGATATTCGAAGTGGCTTTTTCCCGGCGAATATGCTGCTCCCGTGTTTGAAGCGCCATTCTATATGCCGCATTTCCTTCAGCATCTTTCGTTACGCCGATAATTCGTCCCGGTATCTGTCGCTTGAATTTCTCTTTTGTAGCAAAATAAGCCGCATGTGGACCGCCATAACCCATCGGCACGCCAAAACGCTGAGTGGTTCCCACCACAACATCCGCTCCCATTTCGCCGGGCGGAGTGAGAAGTGTAAGACTCAACAGGTCGGCCGCAACCGTTACATACACATCATTGGCATGAGCCGCCTCAATCAAACCTGACAGATCTTTAACCGTACCATAGGTATCGGGATATTGAAGCAAAATTCCGAAAATATTTTCATTATTCAGATCGGCTTCGCCGGGATTCCCAAAAACCAGTTCAATTTCCAGTGGTTCCATTCGGCTCTTTAACACCGATTTTGTTTGGGGATGACAGTTTTCCGATACAAAAAAGGTGTTTGCTTTTTTCCGTTTTTTCCCTCGCCGGCGTCCATGCAGCATCGAGATCGCTTCGGCTGCAGCGGTTCCTTCATCCAACAATGACGCGTTGGCGATCTCCATTCCGGTCAGATCAGTAACCATCGTCTGAAAATTAATCAGAGCTTCCAACCGTCCCTGCGAAATTTCAGCCTGGTACGGTGTGTAGGCTGTGTACCAGCCCGGATTTTCCAGGATATTCCGCAAGATCACATTTGGCATATGAGTGTCATAATATCCCATACCTATAAATGAGCGATAAATCTCATTCTCCGAAGCTGTTTTTTTGATATGATCGAGGTACTCAAATTCACTAAGTGCCGGAGGAAGGTTAAGGGGTTTATCAAGGCGGATTTTAGCGGGAATAGTCTCTTTCAATAACTGCTCGATCGACTCCGCTTCACAAATCTCGAGCATCTCATTTTTTTGCTGTTCATCCGGGCCGATGTGCCGTGTGGAAAAGCGTTCCTTCTCAAAATCTATCTGCATAAAAAATCGAATCTCAGTGTCTAACTATCTTTCTGATTTCAAACAAGAAGCCGACGCTATTGGTTCACTTGAGGCTGGCATGATTCGGCAACTTTTTAATAAGTATAACAGCTAATAAAGATATGGATTTTTTATGGGTTTGGCATTCTTTGATGAATAGATTTGCAACCTGGCAGGTTCATGAGAAAGCAACCTGCAAGAGTACCAGTGCTTTTCCGGTTCCTGGCAGAGTTGCGTACCCCGATTTACAATTGGGTACGTTTTGAAGTAAACATTCGAACTCTGACAGGAACTCCGCTCCGCTTCGTGCTCTGCCAGGTTCTTAGGTCAGCAACCTGCAAGAGTCCCCGACACGGTTTTGTCGGGGTCCTGGCAGATTGCGGGGCATTGTATTGGTTAAGATCATCGCTAATGCCATAGAAACGAACCCGTTCATTAAATCTCTCCTGGCCGGTTCAAGAATTCGAATGGTCATAAAATTTCTTTTCGAATCTCTTCTTTGGCTTTATCCCAGTCCATGTAAGTTATCTTTCCTTCAGCTACTTCTTTTCTTCTTCTTGCAAGTTCTTCGCCATGCCATTCTGGAGGCTTATAATGTGCTGAGGATGAAAGATCGGCCCACAATTTTTCCATGAGTTCAATCTTTTCGTTCAGAGATAAGTTTTCGATCGTAATTGGTTTACTCATATCTCTAAGCTAATAGATTTGGAATGATTTGCAAAAGACATATAAGACAACCGACCTGGCAGGAACTCCGCTCTGCTTTGTACTGCCAGGTTCTCGGCTTCTATTTTCCTACTTCCGAAGCATCACGCTTGTGGTCGAAATCTTCCACTTCGATGATTGTATCGAAACCGCGCTTGCTCAGATCCCAGTAGAGGTAGCCGAGGGCAAGAAGACCTGCTACAAGACACATGGCAAAGCTGCCATAATTACCGAACAGGAAGTGTCCGAATCCAAACAGTGCCATGTACACTAAAACTACACCGGCAATCCAATTGTAGAGGAGCGGCATCAGTTCACCGTCGTCTTCGATGTCTGGGTTTTCTTCCTGGAGCGGTTTCCAGCCGGGTCCGCCGGGACGAACCTTTCTAAAGAAGAGAGTTAATTTTTTGTGATCGGTTGGCTTAGTAAGAAATGTTACAAGCAGCCAGATAACGGTGGTGATGGCTACTACATAATAGAGATTCATGGGAAACGGATCACGGATTCCGGGGACCGGAACGCCTAAAAGAACAAGGATAACAAGAAAAATAGGTGTCAGCGAAGCTGCCAGTTCACTCCATGCGTTGATACGCCACCAGTACCATCGAAGGATCAGAACCAAGCCCAGTCCGCCGGATGCTGTCAATACCAATCCCCACGCCTCACGGATGGTACTGAGCTGTGTGGTAACCAAAAATGCAAGAATCGCTAATACAAATGTTACAACTCTTGAAACAAATACATAATGCTTTTCATCTTCATCCGGCTTGATAAAACGACGCCAGAAGTCATTCACCAGATAGGATGTCCCCCAGTTAAGGTGAGCTGCAAATGTGCTTGTAAATGCCGCTAAAAATGCAGCAAACAGAAGTCCCAGCAGGCCGGGTGGAAGTACTTCTCTCATCACCAAAACAAATCCTTCACGGGAATCAGCCAGATTTGGATACAGTACCAATGAAACCAGTGCAACAATAATCCATGGCCACGGACGCAGGCAGTAGTGAGCAATATTAAACCAAAGAGTTGCGAACAGTGCGTGTTTTTCGTCCTTGGCACTCATAATTCTCTGGGCTACATAACCGCCTCCGCCGGGTTCGGCTCCCGGATACCAACTCGACCACCACTGCACACCGAAGTAAGCGGCAAATGCACCGAAACTGAGTGAAAGAACGGCCACTCCTTCGGCAGTCTGACCAATAGTTGGAAGGAATTGAAATGTCTCAGGCGGAAGTTTTTCCTGGAGGCCTGAAATTCCGCCAATTTCAGGAATATTCACCGCATATACTGCAAGAACAATTGTACCACCAAGCGCAATAACAAACTGAAAAATATCGGTTACAGCCACACCCCAAAGACCAGAAATCAGGGAGAAAAATCCAACAAATATAATCAGAAATCCAACCAACAGAAGCGGTGCACTAATATGAATCCCTAAAAAATTAAACGCTTCCTGGCCAAAAAGCGTCATTCCCGGAAACAGCACATTAAAGATCGATTCCATGGCCAGTGATACCCATCCGAGGATGATAATATTCATCAGAAGTCCAAAATAGATCGCTTTAATTCCGCGAAGCCATGCCGCTTGCTTGCCAGCATAACGGAGTTCAATAAACTCCACATCTGTTAATACTCCACTGCGCCGCCAGAGCCGGGCAAAGAAAAATACGGTCAGCATTCCTCCCATCAGGAAGTTCCACCAAAGCCAGTTACCGGCAATTCCGTCCAGTGCAACCATTTCGGTAACGGCGAGAGGTGTATCCGCCGCAAATGTGGTTGCCACCATGCTTGTACCGATAATCCACCACGGCATATTACGGCCGGACAGAAAAAATTCAGTTGTATTTTTCCCCGCACGGCTATAGAAATAGAGAGCAATGGAAAGGGCAAATACAAAATAGGAAGCTACGAGAATCCAGTCCAGAGTTGTAAGAGTTGAAACCATTTTCTATGTAAAATTGAGATTCATGGACATCAAAGAGATCGCTTTCTGCGTCTCAGTTATCATACCCGAAAATTTCACTAAATATGCCTTTATGACGATTAAAAAACAACGAATAATTCGTTCTAAAGCAAGCAGGTTTGTTAGCTATAATCGCCATCACAGAATATAGAATTCAGACGATGCAATGCAAATCTGGAACCGCTTCCTTTTTTTGGTCTTTACGGGGTAAATATGAGTATTATTTTTTCTTAACTATTGTTAAAAGTGCCGTTTAATTTCGTTTTAAACTGGATTACGGAACGAGCTCATTTACAAAAATGAAATTATCTGCTGATTTTTTTAATGATAGTTTCCTAAAATTTTGTTTATTGAAAAGAATACATGTTGTATTCAACCTGAGCTATGAGCATCAAAAAATATCATATCGGCCTGACTCAATGGGGATTTAAAGACTGGGTTGGTAACTTTTTTAGCGAAAGTGCCAAACCTGATCGTTTTCTCAATGAGTACGCATCAGTTTTTAATGCAGTGGAAGGCAATACTACATTTTACAGGGTTCCAACGCCCGAAACCGTTCAAAAATGGGGAGAACAGGTCCCTCCCGATTTTAAATTCTGTTTCAAGTTCCCAAAGAATATTACGCATCACAGACAGCTCAAAAATGTGACCGAGGAGGTCCTCTCCTTCCTGGATCTGTTTCAACCGATTCGTACAAACCTGGGCCCATTTCACATTCAGTTAAGTCCATCTTTTTCGTACGAACAGATGCAGAATATTGAGGAGTTAATTGAGGTGTTGCCGGCTCACCTGAGTTTTGCACTTGAGGTACGTCACCCCGATTTTTTTGATAAGGGAAAGAAGGAACGGCATCTGAATAATGTATTGAAAAGTTACGGAATCAACCGGGTGGTTTTTGATACCCGGCGCCTCCATGAGTTAAAAAGTAACGACCCTTCGGTTTTAAAAGCCAAAAAGAAAAAACCAAAAATTCCCGTTCGATTTGATTCCACCGGAGCCAATCCATTTATTCGTTTTGTGGGAGGTAATGAAGTCATTCAAAATGAATCTCACCTGAAGGAGTGGTCGATCATTATTGCCAACTGGATTCGCGACGGTAAGCACCCTTATATGTTTATTCACTCTCCCGACACTTTACACGCACCAAAACTTGCCCGTTATTTTCATCGAGAGCTATCCAACCTTACTGAGCTCGAACCCCTTCCCGAATGGCCTGTTGACAGGAAAGACAAACAGCTTGGCCTGTTTTAGTTGGATCTTCGCTGTTGTTTATTACATCTACCACTGTATCATCCTGGACTTGCAAATTACTAATCCCTGCAACCAGGAAAATAGAAAGTATAAAGGATGTAATAACGGAGAATCTTTTTTTGGTAAACATGTTTAGATAATATTTTATTGATGATTGTTTTTTTGGAAAAATTTTTTCCCTTCGTTTCATTCACCTAAACATGCAGATGATTATCATGTTTTCATTAAGCTATTGTTTTTACACTTTTTAAATTCAAAATTGTTAGATACAGTTTGATCTACTTTTACTATTCACTTCATTCATTTATCTAATGAACTCACAAGGTGAACCCGAATACAAAATTCCTTATTTTATAATTCTTTGAATTTTTACTGAGTAATACCCAACAATGCCACAAACCGAAACAACTGTTCAGGACAATCAGATTTTAGAGGAGGCGAAAAAGCGGCGAACCTTTGCTATCATTTCGCACCCGGATGCTGGAAAAACAACTCTCACGGAAAAACTGCTTCTGTATGGGGGTGCTATTCATGAAGCCGGTTCCATCCGCCAGAGGAAAGCGGCCCGGTATGCAGCATCCGACTGGATGGCAATCGAAAAAGAGCGTGGAATTTCAGTAACATCGTCGGTTCTTCGGTTTGAGAAAGACGGCATCCGATACAATCTCCTTGATACCCCCGGCCACAAGGATTTTTCTGAAGATACCCTGCGAACTCTCGTTGCCGCCGACTCTGGTTTAATGGTAATTGACGTTGCCAAAGGTGTGGAGGAACAGACAGAAAAACTGTTTGAAGTTTGTAAAATGCGCCAGGTACCGGTTATCACGTTTGTAAATAAGTGCGACCGTCCCGGTATGGATCCGCTGGAAGTTTTGAGTAACGTGGAAAATAAACTTGGTATTGAAGCGATTCCCGCAAGCTGGCCTGTTGGATACGGACGGAAATTCCAGGGAATTTATGACCTGATCGGCAAAGAGATGCATCTCTATCGAAAATCTAAACATGGTGCTCAAAAAGCGGAAACCGATGTTTTTACATCTCTGGAGGAGGGTTTAGCTGAAAGTTCATTATCCGGACCTGAAAAAGAGGATTTAACTGAAGAGATTCTTCTGATTGAGGATATGTTTGAAAACATGGATCGTGAGGGATTTAAGATTGGCGAAGTTTCTCCCGTATTCTTTGGTTCGGCGTTGAACAATTTTGGATTGGATGTATTTCTAAATTATTTCCAGAATTTGGCTCCGAGTCCGCAACCTTATCAGAATTCAGAAGAGCAAGAACATAATCTCAATCAACCTTTTAGCGGATTTGTATTCAAATTGCAGGCCAATATGAATCCCGATCACCGCGATTGTGCGGCTTTTGTTCGGGTTACATCGGGCAAATTTGAGCGGGGCCTTGAAGCTATTCATGAAGGAACCGGCAAGAAAGTTCGCATGTCTACTCCACATACATTAATGGGAGACGAACGCCACATCATGGAGGAAGCCTATCCCGGAGATATTGTTTCGCTGTTTAGTCCGGGATTTTTCCGAATCGGTTCAACCCTCTATTCCGACAAGCCAGTAAAATTTAATGTGATTCCGCTCTTTACACCGGAACATTTTATGAAGGTTTCAACCAAAGATCCATTCAAGCGAAAACAACTTCGTGAGGGATTGAAGCAGCTCTCTGAAGAGGGTGTTGTTCACGTTTTTGAAGTTCCCCAAGGCGTTGGGAATGAGCTTCTGCTTGGAACCGTTGGCGTTCTTCAGTTTGATGTTGTTACGCATAGAATGTCTACCGAATATGGCGTTGAACTTCATCAGCAGCCGGTTTCGTATAATTCTGCCCGGTGGTTGCCGAATGAAAGTGAAGAGATCATCAAAAAACTGGAAAATAATTACTCCACGCATATCACAAAAGATATGGAGGGCAATCCTATCGTTCTTTTTGAAAGTGCATATGCACTAAACCAGGCCGAAGAGAAAGTGGGAGCTGAGAACTTGTTTAAGTACAAGCAAGATTAGGCAGGGTACAGGATACAGGATGTAAGTGGCAGGAGATGTCAATCCCTGGATTGACTTGACCGGTAGTGAATCTGGAAATGCTGCAAAAATATAGTGTTTAAATAGCTCGTTGCTTCCTGACTTCCGCATTGGGACACCCTGTTAAAAGTTGAATAAATCAGCCAGCATCCTCTGTTCCTCATTTAAGATTAGGGTTTGATGAATTTCCTCCTTGTTCAAGGGAGTGACGACTTTTATGGCATAGATCGTTTTTGCGATATCGATAGCTTTTTCCGGGCTTAGATCTGACTTCTTCTCTTTTAATTGCCTTTCCAGCTCTTTGTAGACCTTGTATGCCACAAAAGCGATACAAATATGAGCTTCAATCCTGCGTTGAAGCCTGTGATAAACAGGCCTGATTTTTAAGTCTGTCTTCGAAATTCTAAAGGCCCGTTCTATTTTCCATAGATGAGCGTAGTTTTCAATCACCTGGTCTTTGCCGAGCGTGGAGTTGGTCAGGTATCCCTTCAGTCCATCCCACTTGGCATCGGCTTCAAATTTCTCCCGATCAATGCTGATCGATACGTCTCCTTCCAAGACCAGGTATTTATTGTAGCCTCTGTTGTTGATGTTGGCTTTGGTGAGCTTCCCGGATTTGATCCGTTTCTCCAACTTTTGCAGGCCTTTTTGGCGATTGCGTTGATCTTTACGAGCTCGTTTATCACTATAGCTGATAATTAATCGTATGCCATCTTCTTTGTCAATTACGCTGCTCTGATTGTCGGTCAACTTCAACTCGAGAATTTGGGTTTTGATAGATTTTGCCTCGTTTTTGATCCGCGCTCCCAAAATAAACTCATAGCCGTTGTCTTGCAGGTTGGTAATATTGGCTTTAGACAACAGGCCCGAATCGGCAACAATCACCAGCTTGTCAAGCCCGTATTTATCCTTAAAGGCATCCAGTACCGGCAACATCGTGTGGCCTTCAAAGGTATTACCCTGGAAGATTTCATAGGCCAGCGGATAGCCATTCTCGCTGACCAACAGGCCCAGGACAATCTGGGGGCGGTGATGTTTGCCATCCTTGCTAAAACCGGTTTTGCGCAGGGTATCTTCCCTATCAATTTCAAAATAGAGAGTCGTTACATCGTAAAACACCAACCGTATATCTTTGCCCAGTACCTTCCGCGTATGGCGGTAGCTGATCTGCTGGACCGTTTCCTTTTGAGTGTTGTAGAGTTTATCCAGGTACCGGTAGATGGCATCCTCATCAACAGTGATTCCATGATATTTTTGCAGATAGTCGGTCAGTCCTGAGTTTGCTCACCGGGAAACAAAGCCTGGCCAATACCAGCCTGCGAAACAGATCATCGTCAATCTGGTTGAAGCCGATCTGATCAAACAGCCGGCCAAGCAACAGCTCTGTTCCGGCTACCGTCACGCTTTGAATTCCGGAAATGAAGGAATGGTACAGCTGTTTCTCATCATGAAAATCAAGCTCGGATTGCCCCAGTTGATGGCTGATCCATTGGTGAGCACGGCGAATCAGCCGATCGATCTGCTGCGGGTCATCTGAGCTGCCCATGGTTTTTACCACCTTGTAGCTGCCCGAGCTTTTATCGATGACCTGAACACTGGTGCTTCCACTTTTATTGGGTTTCTTACGTACAAACATGCGCCCAAAATACGCCAAAAAAAGATCAGGACACCCAAACATTGTTTTTTATGCCCGTAAGTCATTAAAAAACAATGCCGATATTTTTCACATCAAAAAAGTGCGGAAGTCAGGTGAAATGCTGCAAAAATATAGTGTTTAAATAGCTCGTTGCTTCCTTTCACAAGAATGGATTCTTTTTTAAAATAATCCAATAAAAAAGGAGACTTTAATTAAAAGCCTCCTTTATTCAATTATTACTCAGCTTTTACTATTCATTAAAGTTATCACTTATTACCGTAGCGCGTTTGGTGGATCCATCTTCAAAAAATATTTCCATTCCCACAAAGCCAAATAAATGGTTTCCAACGTATTTGATTTTTGACACACCAGGTATGCCGTTTCCGGTCTCCTCAACTTCAATTACCTTGATATATATAAATCCGTACTCGTAATCATCATCCTTAGATACCTTGGTAACTTTACGCGTGATCGTTTTTCCGTTCACCTTTTTTTTGTATGTATCACCTTTTTTTGCCCCGTAGTTAATGAGAGTAAATGGTGAGCCGTCTTCATAAATATCCTGGATACCCTTTGATGTAAGCCTGATTTTTATTGTTCCGGAATATACATCTGAACTTTGACTTTCCATCTCAAATGTGGGCGAAAGCTCCAAAATTGATTTCATCATCGGGTCCGTAACTTTACCACTGGCTGTAATTGTAGCAATATCATCCGACTGATACGTAACCACTGCATTCGACTCAGAAACTCCAAGTCCTGCTGCATACAGTGAAAACTCATTTCCTAATGCAGCCATTGGTGACGGATCTCCTCCCAGCGGACTTGTGCCTGAATCATCGTCATTTCCATCCAATAATCCGCATGAGCTTAGAACAATGAACACCATTGTGGTCATAAAAAAATACATTATACGTTTCATAGCGCTCCTTCTTTTGTGTTTGAACTGTTGTTATACTCTTTTTGATACTTGTAAACCAAAACTCTGAAAATGATGATGGAGAGAACCATGAAAAATGCAAAGGCACAGGCTATAGCAATAAAAATCGGCCAACCGAAAACAGTGATATATAGTAGAATCAGAAAGAGAGAGGTACCGTAGACCCCATAAATAATGGCTTTGATCCTCAAAAAAGATATTTCCGGCAATTCGTGTTTCTCTTTAGAAAACAGGATTGCCAGAAGTCCAAGTAGTGAAAAAACAAATGCAAGTTCGTCCAGTGCGTTAGTCTGGGCAAATACAAACCATCTTGTCTCGGCGTAAGACGTCACTATTGCAAAAACAGGGATTTCAAAATATGTGGGGCGGCCCCCGAAGAAATAAAGATATGCAGCTCCGATTCCCAGAAAAATCATTATATAACCGGCAAACCTGAATCGAAAAGGTAGGAGAGGTAAAAATTGATATGATTCAGCTCCCCGAGCCATAATTTTCTCCACTTTCTTACTTATAAAAGTAAGGAAGTTAGAAGTGAATAGCTCGCATCAAGAAAGAATTCTTAAAAGAATTTTAACCCCTGAATTTGGTTCTATCTCAATCCCCATTCCTCTTCAGATACTGCCAGGCAATACCAAGCAAAACCAAATAGGCAATCAGGGCAAAAAGCACCATCCAGAATCCTTCTGTGGGATCATCAAAATAGTGGACGGGTGCGTTGATGAGAAGAAGCAGCGGAAAGCCAAAAACAAGTGCCAGTCCGCTACCATACACAAGGTTATAACTGGCGGGTGATTTCATCCCCGAATCTACAATTCTAAGAAGAACCAACGCCGACTGTAGAGTTCCGGTCATGTTGCCAAAAATGGTTGCAAAGCGTTCAAATTCAAACTGCTGAAATGCATCCCGAGTCATATATTGAATGACCCACCATGTTGCAAGAGACACCAGGATTGAAATGGCAAGTAAAGACACCCAGTATTGAGCAACCACTACAAGACTGATTGCGGCAACGGAAGCCACAATCATAAAATCCATAAATAGATTGGAGCAGCGGGTCATTGTTGTGTCGTCAATCACCCGGCTGGCATTCACGGTATCCATCATCTTGCGAACAAAAAGAGCCACAATTGCTGCAAGTATAAAATGAAATGACCAAAGCGTTGTAACCTCATTTTCAGCTCCAACGGAGATCAGTCCCCACTCCAGCACTGTTACCACCAGGTAAGTAAGTATAAATGTAAAACCGATCAGCCCGAGATGAAGTGAAAACGACTCAATATTCTCGGAAGAAGTGGTAATTTTCTCTTCTTCATTTGCTTTCGGTTTATCCAAAATTCCTTTTTCACTTCATCCGGCAGTTCATCATCGGAGTTTATATAGGCTGCGCGTCCTTGTTTGATGCCTTGCCGTACCAACCATATACCAACCGTATAAGCCACCATAAACCCACAGGCAGAAAAGGTAAGTCCTACAATTCCGCCGCTTGCAAATCCGAACTGCTCCCAGTTTGTACCGATGGTGTACGCAATCCCGGGATTCATCCCAAAAGCCAAAGGCGGCAGCAACCCGATCCCGGCAAACAGATCCGGCAGAAATGTATAGATCAGGATAAAGGCAATAATCAACCCAACAATTGCCTGCACCAGGTAAACGGAGAGAAATATCAGCCCAAATTTTACAGATGAGAGGCCCATTTTGCTTTTCGGTGCACGTAAACCTAAAGCTATAAACAGAAGTGCCAAGAGGTGATAGACGTAGGTTCCCAATCGTTCGGATGTAAGGTCGATCCAGCCCAGCAGATTTGCACCTAAAATCAACCCGAGTGTTCCGGCTAAAAGGTTGGCGGGAATCAAGTATTTTTGGAGAATACTTACTTTGCTTCTGAGATAGGTAGCAATAACCAGGAGAACGCCCATCCAGGCAAAATCGAGAAAAAATTCTCCGGCAGATATGTCGAGTGTCCAGGAGCCCATGTCACAGCGAATTTACAGGATTTTCGCCAGCTTTCAACCTGTTTATATAAAGTTGCCATTGAAGGGCACTTTGTCCTTCCAGGTTGAACTGGATACTTTGATCAGCGCCGGTAACTGTCAATTTATGATTTTGCTCAACAGAGGTGTACTGGATTTGATCCAGCGTTAAATCAAATTTACGTGAACCGACTGCGATTTTAAGCCCGCCTGGTGTAAGTTGTGCTAAACCGCGACCGATTGCCTGAAGGCGCTGTTCTTTGTCCAGAGTATTTACAAAACTGCCATTTTTTTGAAGCAATACTTTTTCCCGGGAATCTTCAAAAACCATCGGCATGGCGTTAATCTCTTCATGCAGATCGATGATCGATACAATCGAATCATCCGGGGCGATCAACCTGGAGGCGGTGTTCATTCGGTATCGAAAATCGGATGTCCGGCTGAATACATGCTCGCCGTCGGGTGAGAAAACGGCTCCATCTACACCGGTATCCGGGCATCGATAAAGAAATCGGTGAATACCTGATGCCGGTTTACTGCATTTTTGCGGCATCGCATTCTCCGGCGGATGATATTCATCAAATGTGATCAGTTTACGGCATTGACTGGCAAATGTATCATAATCATCAAAATCGGATGCATGCAGCGGATCCAAAAATGTAGTTCTACACTTCCTTTTCTGATTTTATCTGCCCACCGCGGCCATCCTAAATAGGACCCATGAATTTGTACCGGGTGAACCGGGATCTTCATTTTCCAAAACAACTTAAGTGTGGTTTCGATGAGAGGTTTTGGTTTTCCATCCCAGCGACGGCCGCCTTCGGGAAAAATGACAATCATCCGGTTTTGATCCATCATTTTCAACACACTGCGAATGCTTCCAGGTTCGGGTACATACTTGCTGGTTGGAACAATGCCGATGCTGTCCATGAAAATTCGCGGGAGCGTTTTATGAAACTGGTCGCGGGTCATCACTCCGGCGGTGGGTTCTCGGGTCATGCCGACATTGATCATGAAGGGATCAAAGTAGTTGGCATGATTCCCGTAAATAAAACACGGCCCGGTCATCGGCATATTTTCCGGGTTGATGATACGCGGACTAAAGAGATATTTCGTGGCCGGAATAATCGTCTTTCGCATGAAGGAAAAAGCTTTCTGCGAAAAGCCACGGTCATTTTTTTCGAAGGTAAAATCGTCGAACATTCGTTATGGCAGAGTTTTTCTGATTTTTACTTTCTTCTTCAATTGTCTCAAAACCTGATCCATATCATTCAAAATTTCCTCATTTGAAAATCTTATAACTAAGTAACCATATCGCTGTAACTCTTTCGTCCGTTCATCATCATAATACTGAGTATTCTCTTCACTATGATATTTGCCATCAGCTTCAACAATCAGCTTTAGTTCGTGGCAATAGAAATCAACAACAAAATCAAGAATTGGGTGCTGTCGCCTGAATTTTAGGTTTAGGAAACGACGGGCGCGAAGTTGTTCCCAAAGCACTTCTTCAGCCTTTGTCATTTCCCGGCGGAGTTCTTTTGCATATCTGAATTGATAGGGCTCTGCGCCTGCATGGAGTGAAAGCTTTATCGATTTGTTGCTTTTTTCGCCCTCACCCCCGGCCCCTCTCCCGCGGGAGAGGGGAGTTTTATTTTCTCTTTTGTTCGCCATCATCAAATGATTTAAATCAAACCAGGTTGCCCACAAGTAACTGTAAGCCCTCTCCTTGAGGAGAGGGTTTGGGAGAGGTAAATACAATTTCACATCTGCCGTTTCACGTTTTACTCCATATCCGGATACGGATCTATCGTCTCAATACTTCCATCGGGATTATGTGTCATCTCAGCCATTTTGATATTTCTGAGGTGAGTCTGACCACCGGAGAGTTCTGTGTCGTGGTAGAACAGGTACCATTTTCCTTCGAACTCAGCAATGGAATGATGGTTTGTCCATCCGATGACCGGCTCCAGAATTACTCCCTGGTATGTAAACGGTCCGTAGGGATTATCACCGGTTGCATAGACTATTTTGTGAGTATCGCCTGTGGAGTATGAGAAGTAGTACGTGTCGTTATATTTGTGAACCCAGGCGGCTTCGAAAAATCGTCGGTCGTTATCTCCGGCTGTGATTGGATCTCCATTTTGATCCAAAAGCATCACATCTTTGGGTTCTTCATCAAAGCTCAGCATATCATCACTCATGCGTGCAATTTTTGGCATAATCGCGGGTTCGTCATCTGCAGGATAAACATCTTCTTCCACATACTCACCGGTTTCCCACCGCTGGAGCTGACCGCCCCAGATTCCGCCAAAATACATGTAATACTCACCATCCGTGTCTTTATACACAGCCGGGTCCATACTGTAGCTACCTTCAATCGGTTCAGGCTGCGGATCAAAAGGTCCGGTGGGTGAGTCGGCCGTGGCCGCACCTATGAAGAATACTCCATTCTCATCCTTTGCCGGAAAATAAAAGTAGTATGTATCACCTTTCCTGTTGGCATCGGGAGCCCACATCTGCCGATCTGCCCAGGGGACATCATCTACGTGCAAAGCCATTCCGTGATCGGTTACTTCTCCACCCACAGTTTCCATCGAAAACACGTGGTAATCTTTCATATCGAAATGGCTGCCGAGGTCATCCTGCGGAATTCCGGATTCATAATCGTGCGATGGATAGATGTAGAGCGTACCATCAAACACGTGGGCTGACGGATCGGCTGTGTACATATGATCGACCAATGGTTCGGAAATGGCGTTCAGGGTGTCGCTCATTACAGAACTCAGAACAGTTTCTGCTTCTGCCGAAGAATCTGACATTTCAGAATCGGAATCTCCCTGACAGCCAACTAAAAGAATCCCGATAGTTAAAACAATGATAAATAAAAGCTTTGTAGACAATTGATTAGACATGATTATAGCTTTGTTTAATGTTCGATGGATAAGGTTCCGCATCCATATTCAAATAGATACCCACTTCCAATCGGCGAACCCGGAGGAGTGTATGGAGCCGGAGGTGTTGAAAATGATTCGGGTTCTTTGTTGTACTGTTCGATCAACCCGAGAATATAGTTATAATGAGCGTTCCAAACCGTGTTGTCAAGTCCTAATATACGCTCGGTTAAATTAAGCTGCAGATCTTCGAGAACAGATTTGGTAATCGCTTTTACATCCGGTGAGGCATTTTCGTTGGAGGCGAGTTCAACCAAATTTCGAAAAACGGCTATATTCACACCTCGCTGAATGGCTCCCTTATATCCTTCACTCATGTCTCCTAAAATTGTGGCATTCAATACCTCTTCCGTTACTTCCATCAAATCGGGAAATACAGGATTCCTTGCTGATTGTGTTGTGAGCCGGGCTGCTCGTTCCGCGTTAAAAATCATATTGGCTGTTTGATCTGCCGCAACTTCCGCCATCGCTACCGGATCGAGCATGGGATTGGTATATCCCCTGAAATGTTCCCTGGATGATGGAGTCTGCACCGGTTGTGGCGGGATCAGATCCAGAATCTCTTCGGGCAGGGCTAATTCATTGGGCTGAAGGGTTTGAATGAGCGACTGAACGGCATTTCGCTGAAGTTGGGCATCTACTATTTCAGGATTGGTTTGATCATCCCCACGAAGATTGTATGCGTAGTTCACACCCCCAATCAGTTTCGAAACGGCTTCTATCTGATATCGATGATAGAGATAGATCGGGACGAGTGCATTTTCCAGATCTGCCATCGGCCGTCCCATCCGGATTACTTCCTCATCAAAATTGTTGAGCGCAGTTCTGCGAATATCCAGGATATGATCCATCTGATCAATCACATCGGTTCCGTAGTCCCAAAGATGAGCTTTCGGATGAACACCGTTTTGGGGACGCGCGGCTTCATCAGAAATATAAAGCAAGTCCATATCCAGAGTCTCCTGTATAATTTCTTCAAGTGCTTCTTCCTCGTTTACATCATCCGGAAAATCCTGGTAGCCGTATGCAATGGTTCGTTTATCCCACTTGCCGATGTCGGTATCGTAAGCATTTTCCAGGCTCAGTGTACCATCCGGAAGAACCGTCGCCCGGGGATGCGGGTAATCCATTACGGAAGCCAGATCGTTGGTACTGGCGGCAAAGTTATGGGCTAAGCCAAGTGTGTGACCTACTTCGTGAGCCGATAGCTGACGAATTCGGGCGAGCGCCATCTCCAGCATCTCATCATCGGGTTCCGTGCCCTCTTCATACGGGGCCAGCAATCCCTCAGCAATCAAGTAATCCTGACGAACCCGCAGCGATCCCAGCAGCACATTTCCTTTGATGATCTCGCCCGTTCTCGGATCCACCACTGAAGATCCGTACGACCAGCCCCGCGTGGACCGGTGCACCCAGTTGATCACATTATACCGGACATCAAGCGGATGGGCGTCATCCGGCAGAATCTCAACCTGAAACGCATTTTCGTATCCAATCGCTTCAAACGCCTGGTTCCACCAGCGGGCACCGTCCAGCAGAGCCGACCGAACCGGTTCGGGAGTTCCGTTATCCAGGTAATAGACAATCGGCTCAACCGGCTCACTAACATCCGCTTCCGGATTTTTCTTTTCCAACCGGTGGCGGACGATATACTGCTTATAAAACTCACCGCCAATGGGAGCGCTGTAATCCTGGTATCCAATCGTAAAATAGCCAGAGCGTGGGTCGAATTTTCTGGGTTGATACTCATCATCCGGCAGTTCCACAAAGGAGTGGTGCTGACGAACGGTTACCGCATTCGGCGTGGGTGTGACTGACCGGAGCCAACCCCCGGCTCCGCTTCCCGTGAATGTAAGTGTCGCCTCAAACTCTGTGTTTTTGGGAAAATTGAACGTCCCCGGCAAGTGAATTGCCGAGCGGGATTGATTCACTGAATAATTTCCCTGGTCACTCTCGCTAAGTCTCTCGGCCACACCGTGGGCATCCTGCATCAAAAAATCGGTAATATCGATCAGGATTCGACCGTCCTCTTCCGCAGCCACTTCAAATCCAAACAACACGGATTGAGCAAACGCTTCATTAATAGATTTTTCTTCCAGCGGATTATTTGACGTGGCCCGATAATCGTAATTGGGCTGAACCAGCAGAACTTTTGGCCCAACCTTCTCAAACTTTACAATCCGCGTATCCCCAAGCTGACTCCGGTCCAGGCCGATATCATTTGATCCAATTCCTGCCGCCAGAGAATTCACATAGATAAACTCTTGCTCAAGTTTGTCGATCTCCAGCCAGATTTTGCCTTCAGATTCATCCCACCAGTAATCGAAGAAGCCTTCGTTTTTTTCCATGTCCGAGGTTTTTTCGGAGATGGGA
>JAXHMK010000002.1 GCA_034521495.1 Balneolaceae bacterium | reverse complement strand
TTTACCCGAGATAAGCTCTCAGAGCAGCACTTCTGTTGTGGTGTCGAAGTTTACGAAGTGCTTTTTCTTTGATCTGTCGAACACGTTCGCGAGTCAGGTCAAATCGTTCACCGATCTCTTCGAGTGTGAGAGAGTGTTCGCGGCCAATTCCAAAATAGAGACGAATCACTTCAGCCTCACGCTTTGTGAGTTTGGAAAGCGCCCGTTCAATCTCCACTTTCAGAGATTCGCCCATCAGGTCGTTATCGGGATCGGGAATTTCTTCATTTTCCAGCACGTCGAGGAGCCTGTTGTCTTCGCCTTGTGCAAAGGGAGCATCCATGGAAAGATGGCGGCCGGAAATTTTCAGCGTATCTGCAACTTCAGAAACGGTCATGTCCAGGCTTTCAGCCAGTTCGGCAGCAGAAGGAACACGCTCATATTCCTGTTCTAATTTGGAGAGCTCTTTACCAATTTTATTGAGAGCTCCTACCCTGTTCAACGGCAGACGCACAATTCGGCTCTGCTCGGCAAGTGCCTGCAGGATGGACTGTCGAATCCACCAAACGGCATAGGAGATAAATTTAAACCCTCTTGTTTCATCAAAACGCTTTGCTGCTTTTATCAACCCGAGATTTCCTTCGTTGATCAAATCACCGAGTGATAAACCCTGGTTTTGATACTGTTTTGCAACCGAAACCACAAACCGAAGATTGGCCTTGGTCAGATCTTCAAGAGCTCGTTGAGATCCTTTTTGAATTTCTTTGGCAAGACGTACTTCGTCTTCCGGGGTAATGAGTTTCTCTTTTCCAATTTCGTGTAGATAGCGATCCAGTGATTCTGATTCGCGAGTAGAGATGCCTGAACTTTTAGCCACTATATTTTAAATCTAAGTTAAGATTCGATTATTTACTTCGGTTTAACTACGAACAGAAACCGAGTTTCGTATATAAAAGGAGGTAGTTAAACAATCTTTAAAAGATATGAATTATTGACACTATAAGAAAACCATACGATCTATTTTATAGACTGCTCAAAAAGGAATCTCCCTGCAAGCTATTTTCCACTTTATGCACGTCTAAAATTGTAGCTGAAGCATCTGAAAAAGTTTCCAGGGTTCCTAAATTAACCCCCTTTTCTGCTCCTTTTTTATAGGCTAAGAATCGGGACGAATTCACGTGTGTGATCCGTACTATCATCAGCCGGGTCGTTTCCATGATCTCCTGAAATAATCAATAGGTCGTCTTCCAGGAGTTTATCTAACATAGCCGGTAGGGCCCGGTCAATCTCTTCAAGGCATCTGCCATACCCTTCGGGATCCTGCCGGTGGCCATATTTCTGATCTGTATCAATCAAGTTTATAAATGTAAAACTGTTCTGAATATTGGCACTCATCAGGCTCAGCAGTTGAGAAATTCCCTCTGCATTATCACTTGTTTTTCGATACTGTGTAAAATAATGATCTGCAAAAAGATCAATCACTTTCCCAATGGAGTAGATCGGAATTTTATTTTCCTGTAAAACAGAAAGCAGATTTGGCTCCGGGGGGACGAGAGAATAATCATGCCGTTTTTCTGAAATTCGCTCAAAAGATCCCGGCTCTCCATAAAAAGGCCGAGCAATCACCCTCCCAACGCCATGTTCACCGACCATCACTTTTTTTCTGGCAAAATTGCACCACTCGTAAAGCTGTTCAATCGGAGCTACATCCACATGACACGCAACCTGGAATACGCTGTCGGCAGAGGTATAAACGATGGGATTTCCTGTTTCCAGATGTTCTTCCCCGTAATCAGCAATCACTTGAGTGCCGGAATAGGGTTGATTACAAAGCACATCATCAATTCCTACACCTTTACAAAATTTCTCTATTACCTCACTCGGAAATCCCTCCGGATAGGTTGGAAAAGGTTGTTCGAGATGAATTCCTGCAAATTCCCAATGGCCGGTTGTGCTGTCTTTTCCGGCTGATACTTCTCTCATTTTTCCGAATGATGCTTTGGGTGAATCTACGGAACGAATCGACTCAAATTTCCTGATATTTCCTAAACCCAATCGTTCGAAATTTGGGAGTTTCACTTTTGCGATCCGGCTTACATTTCCAAGAGTATCTGCATTCTCGTCGCCATAAAGGTGTGCATCTTCCTGTGCTCCGACTCCCAATCCATCGATAATCAACAAAAACGTTCTTGGCATAATTAAAGACCTGATATAGTGGCATTTTCATCTCTCATCGCACTGCTTAAAGACTGTTTAACCTCTTTCCAATGCTCATTCATATCTCCTGAACCACTCTCAACCTTTTTTGACCCGTGATTTATTTGAACCTCAACCTTCCGTCCATCTCCAAGATCCAGCTTGTCCTGCAAATCTCTCTTAATAGTTTGTAACCACTTATCATGTTCATTTCTATCTGAACTCATCAACACATAGGAGTACACATAATCACTATAAAAACCGATCAATCCATTAAGGCCCAGCCTGGACGGATTTAGCGCTTTCACCATTAATCTCTGCAACTTTTTAAGATCTTCAAGACGAAACTTTGAACGAAGCTCCGAGAGATTTTCAATTCCAATTAACCCAAACCAGATCTGCTTTTTTCCAGTATCTCTTCTCCTCTCATTTTCTATACAAATATTCATAACCTCCGGCTGAAAATTTCCATATTCGCTGGCCAGAATATTTTGATTGTAATCATGTGTATTCTGTTTAGCCTGTATGGTAAGCGAAGTAATTTTAACCAGGTTTTTCAGCTGGTGCTTGGTTGATTCCTTAAAAGTTAGTGGATTTTTGTCGTATGCCAGAACAACAGCAAAACGCTTTTCGGCCATCAAAACAGGAATTGCAAGCGTAGCTCCCTCAGTGGATTTTTCAGAGGCAGAAATTCTCTTTGGATTTTGATTGAAGTGAATAGAAAAAAGTGTCTCCCCTTTCTGAAGTGCATCATATGCCATCGACTTTTCATCAACCATCAACCCAATTGTGGGCGATTCCGGAGAGTTTGACGAACGAAGAACATTCACCCACGTTTCCATACCACGCAGTACAACACAAACCCCACCTGTAGGCAGGAGCTTTTGCATCTCCTCAGCCATCGCACTAAATAGTTCAAACTCACTTAACTTGGTTGTAATTTGATCAGTGGATGCATCGTAATCCGTCCATTTTTTTTGGTCCTCATACAGATCCGTTAGTTCGAGGTAGGTATTCAGCACATTCATATGTGCATTGCGGTAAGCAGAAATTGGTTTCTCAAACTCTTTCAGGTCCAGGGGGTGCTCCGTTTCAAGAACAGTTAATGCTACAGTAGAATTGTTGTTTTCAAACGGAATAATCGTGAGGTAGCTTGTGGGAACATGATTGTAATAATGAAGCAGATCTTCCCGTGGTATCTGCCTTCCCACTTCGAGTTGCTGAATATTGTCAATGTCTTTAAACTCGTTCAGGAAAAAATTTTCAAACTCAATACGATCCTTAAATCTTACGTTAGAAAGCTCTGTGTAAGTCGTCTCCAATACAAACTGCTTACGCGACCGGTTCACCCAATACAGGTAAGCCGTTTTGGCATCTGTCGACCTGCCAACCAATTGCATCAGGTCGTCCATAATATGCTTAAATTCCAACAGTGCTTTCTCTTCCCGTTTCGAGCTCATACCGTATTTAATTTATCTCTAAAGAGTTATAAAGTAGGTTTTTATAGGGAAGCTGCCAATTCTTCAGCGTCTTTTACCATCTCCTCAAAAATATCGAGTCCCCGGCTCCAGAAATTCTTGTCTTTGATATCGAGTCCCATCGTAGAAACCAGGTTATGCGGCCAGTCACTCCCTCCTGCTTCAAGCAGTGAAAGATATCTATCTGAAAAACCATTTTTCTGTGATTTATACGAATCATACAGTGCGAGCACAAGAAGCTCCCCAAACGCGTACGCATACACGTAACCAGGTGTATGCAGGAAATGAGGGATATAGCACCACCAAATGTTGTAATCATCTGTGAGTGTTACAGAATCACCGTACAGATCTTTCTGAGACTCAATCCAAAATTCAGAAAACTGCTCTTTTGAGAGTTCTCCCTGTTCCCGCCGGGCTGTATGAATTTTATCTTCAAACCGGTTCATAGAGATCTGGCGAAAAACCGTGGCAATCGTATCGTCAATCTTACTAACCAGCAGAGCAAGTTTTTCAGCGGGGTCATCCAGGCGGTTCATTAGTTTATTGAACACAAGCATCTCGCCAAAAACGGAAGCTGTTTCTGCGGTCGTCAGCGGTGTGGATGATTGTAACTCTCCCTGTTTTCTTGAAAGGTACTGATGCACGCCGTGACCCAATTCATGAGCCAGGGTTTGAACATCCCGTAACTTCCCGTCAAAATTCATAAACACATACGGATGAACCGACGTAACCGTGCTTGCGGAGTAAGCTCCACCTCTTTTCCCCGTTTTGATGGCAGCATCAATCCAATTCTTCTCAAAAAACTCACCGGCAATGGAACTCATTTCGGGATGAAAATCTCCGTAGGCTTCCAGTACCATATCCTTCGCTTCATTCCACTGTACTTTTTTGGTGGATTTTGTGATAGGAGCGTACCGATCATAATCGAACATCTCTTCAACGCCAAGCAACTTTCGCTTCAATTTGTAATAACGCTGAGCAAGCGAATAGTTATCGGTTACGGCCGTTACAAGAGCGTTTACAGTTTCCCGATCCGTTTGGTTAGACAGGTTTCGCGATGTAATCCAGCTATCATAGTTGCGGAGTTTATCATTGGTGTATTTATCCGCCAAAATAGTATTAAAAATAAACGTCAGTGTCCTTGAGTGATCCTGAAATGTTTCAGTGAGCGATGCATGAGCTTTTTTTCTTAACTCGCGATCTGGTTCATGCAATTTGCTCAACACCTCCTGCTCAGTGAGCGTATCGTCATCCAGCTCAAACCGGGCGGCGCCCAGTGTTTCATCAAAATATCGGTTCCACGCGGCACGCCCCGTCACCGATTTTGCGCTCATCACTTTTTCTGCTTCCTCACTCAGTGTATGCTCCTTATACAGTCGGGAAACTTCCAGGTAGTGTTTCCATTTTTTAAGTTCGTCGGACTGAATCAATTTGTTTGCTTTCTCATCATCAATCTTCAGCCATTCCACATCCGAAAAAACCAATTTTTGGCTGACTTCGGAACTCAGTTCATTCGCCTGTTGCAACAACTTTCCAAGTTTAGGATCTTCCGTATTTGTAGACCAAATTAAATGAGAATATGAGCCTATTTTACCCAGAATCTGTATGATCTCTTCATATTCCTGAAGCATTTCGGCAAATTCTTCGGCACCCAGTTCACGAACTTTACCGCGGTAGGTGGCGTTAAATTTTTCTGCTTTTTTGATGACTTTTTCTGTATCTGCTGTTAAGGCAGTATCGGAGGGCGAATCGTACAGATCCGACAGATCCCAGTGAATATTTTCAGCGCCGTTTTTGTTACCCATTTAATGTAATTTATATCTGTTTTTATATAGATGAATTTGAAATTTAATATAAAGAAAGCAACACCCTCGATAAATGACGATTTTGATAAAAATTAACTATACAGGTGTACAAAAATCATCGTATTTTTGAGCTTTATTGGTTAGTTTTGTACTGTTTTATAATGTTAAATACGCTAAAATCATCTATATTTTCGAAAAAGCCGGAACAGGGCTCGTCGTACAGATGCATATTCTTAAATCATTTCTATCTAACTACATTCCCAATTTTCAAGACTCCCTATTTTGAAATCACTTGAAGCCGTTTTTGGACCGAATTCCGCACTTGTAGATGAACTATACAAACAGTACCAGGAAGATCCCGAGTCTGTACCCGGGCACTGGAAACGATATTTTGATGAACATGAAGGTATAGAGGTCGAGGAAGAGCCGAGCCAGGAAAATGGCGCTCCCGTAACTAAAGAAAAACCAGCTCCTAAAGAGGAAAAGCCGGCTAAGGAAAAAAAGGAACAAAAAATTCCTGAGGACGCCGAAGTCGAAAAAATAAAAGGAGTAGCTTCCAAAATTGTTGAAAACATGGATGAAAGTATCTATGTGCCAACAGCTACCTCTCTGCGTGTTTTGCCGGTAAAAATGATGACAGAAGATCGGAAGATCATCAACTCACATCTTCTGAAAACCAGCAATATGAAAGCCTCTTTCACGCACCTGATTGCATGGGCGGTTATCCAGGGGCTGAAGGAATTTCCGAATATTAACTCCTACTATGCCGAAAAAAATGGCGATCATTTTCGGGTAAAACCGGACCAGGTGAACCTTGGAATTGCTGTAGATCTTGAAAGCAAAGATGGTTCAAGAAATTTAGTTGTCCCCAATATTAAAAATGTGGACAAAATGAATTTCAGAGAGTTTCTTGAGGCCTACTCCGAACTCATTGATAAGGCTCGTAATGGAAATCTTGAACTTGCTGATTTTGACAATACCACCATCAGTGTTACAAATCCGGGTACAATCGGTACAGTTTCCTCTGTCCCCCGCCTGATGAAAGGCCAGGGTGCAATTATTGCAACAGGTGCTATCAACTATCCTGCAGAATTTCAGTCTATGGCCCAGGATGTGTTAAATCAGCTCGGCGTGAGTAAAGTAATGACGATGACCAGCACGTACGATCATCGGGTGATTCAGGGTGCAGAGTCTGGAATGTTTCTGCAGCACATTCATAACCTGCTGAATGGCAAAAAAGATTTTTATGAGAAGATCTTTTCTGATCTGGATATTCCTTATGAGCCCTTCCCTTACGGAGAAGATAAATATGAGGGACAGTTAGGCGGCCGCGGAAATACACTTGAGCAAGACCGAAGAGCGATAGCCGTTTGGAGGCTCATCAACATGTATAGAATGCGGGGTCATGTTCTTGCCGATCTTGACCCGCTTGAAACAGAACCGGGCCGGGGACCAGAACTCGACCTTGAGTACTACGGGCTTACTCTCTGGGATTTGGATCGCGAATTTTACTGTGATGGACTTGGCGGTAAAAAGACTGCTAAACTACGCGATATTATCCAGCTCCTCAGAGAAACATATTGTGGCAAAATTGGCGCTGAATATATGCATCTGCTCGACCTGGAGGAGAGAAAGTGGTTGCGTGAAACGATGGAATCGACCACCAATACCCCTGATCTCACTAAAGATGACAAAGAAGATATCCTCCATAAGCTTAACCAGGCGATGGCATTTGAACAGTTTCTCCACAAAAAATATGTAGGACACAAACGTTTTTCCCTGGAGGGAGCCGAAACCCTTATTCCGATGATGCATTTTCTGATGGAACAAGGAGTCAAAAACGATGTGAAAAAATTCTTTCTGGGTATGGCGCACCGCGGGCGTTTAAATATTCTCGTGAATATTATGAACAAACCGTATCGCAAAGTTTTTGCAGATTTTGAAGGAAATGTTGATCCCGACACAATCCAAGGATCCGGCGATGTAAAATACCACCTTGGTTCAAAAGGATCGTACAAGATTGATGAGGATGAATCTATTGAAATCGAATTGATGCCCAACCCAAGTCATCTTGAAGCAGTAAACCCCGTAGTTGAGGGTGCTGCCAGGGCCAGTCAGGATCACTACGATGAAGATGATGCCCGGAAAAAGATTGTACCGATTTTAATGCACGGAGATGCCGCATTTGCCGGGCAGGGTGTGGTTGCCGAAACACTGAATATGTCTCAACTGCGAGCCTATGAAACCGGTGGTACCATCCACTTCATCATTAACAATCAGATTGGCTTTACCACGCTGCCAAAAGATGCCCGTTCCACGGAGTATGCATCGGATTTGGCAAAAATGATTCTTGCTCCAATTTTTCACGTAAACGGAGATGATCCGGAAGCGGCCGTTCATTCCATCAACCTGGCGATGAATTACCGTCAGAAATTCGGTAAAGATGTTGTTATTGATTTGATCTGTTACAGAAAACACGGTCATAATGAAGGGGATGAACCTGCATTCACGCAGCCCGGACTATACAAAGAGATTGAAAACCATCCGACAGTTCGCGACAGCTACGTTAAAGAATTGCTCAGAAAAGGTGAGTTTACTGAAGAGGAAACTCAGGCAATTTTTGATGAGTTTGATGAACTGCTTCAACAGGCATTTGAAGATGCAAAAAGTTCGCCCTCTCTCGAAGTGACAGATAAAATGCTGAAACGTTCTGAGAAGGAACAGAGTGAACGGGATGAATTTCCCGATACCACTTATGAAATTGAGAAACTGAAAGATATTGCGATTAAACTCAATACCGTCCCAAAAGATTTTGATGCCAATCCCAAGCTTTTGAGACAGCTTGCCAAACGAGCTGAAGCGGCTCAAAACAACGACAAAAAAATTGATTGGGGATTTGCTGAGGCGCTTGCTTTTGGATCCTTACTTAAAAACGGGCGAACGGTTCGTCTTGTTGGCCAGGATGCCGAACGTGGTACATTTTCTCATCGCCACGCAGTATTGCATGGAACACAAACTGCTCAACGATTTACCCCCCTCAACCATTTGAGCGATGACCAGGGAAATTTCTATCCTTTTAACAGTTTATTGAGTGAGTTTGCAGCCCTGGGCTTTGAGTTTGGGTATTCATCCGCCACTCCCGAAGCACTTGTCATTTGGGAAGCGCAATTCGGTGATTTTGTAAACGGAGCTCAGGTTATTATTGATCAGTTTATTTCAGCTTCAGAAGAAAAATGGGGACAAAAAGCAGCGTTGGTAATGACACTGCCCCACGGATATGAAGGTCAGGGGCCTGAGCACTCCTCTGCAAGACTGGAACGTTTTCTTCAGTTATGTGCCGAGGATAATATGCAAGTGGCAAACCTGACAACACCCACTCAGTACTTTCATATCCTCAGAAAACAAACTCTTCAAGACAAGAAAAAGCCGCTTATCATAATGTCTCCCAAAAGCTTGTTGAGACACCCAATGGCAGTTTGCAGTGTTGAAGAATTAGCAAATGGAGCGTTTCAACCATTTTTACCGGATTCTGAAGTTGAAGATAAAAAATCAATCGATCGGCTTATTATTTGCTCCGGCAAAGTGTATTATGATCTGTATAAAGCCAGGGAAGAAAATGAGAAAGAGAATATTGCTATAGGCAGAATTGAGCAGTTCTATCCTTTCCCGGACGAAGATCTTGAAAAATTCCTTGATGATTATAAACATGTGAAGGATATCATCTGGTGCCAGGAAGAACCGAAAAATATGGGCGCATGGACATTTCTCTTTCCACGGCTCCAATCACTCCTCAAGGAGGACCAAACCATTACTTATGCCGGAAGACAAGCAGCCGCTTCTACCGCAGCCGGACAGAAGAAAATTCACGATGCTGAGCAGGAGAAGTTAGTGAACCAGGCACTTGGATTGGAGTAATACTTGGTGAAACAATTTCCTAAAACATGGTATTTTTAGAGCCAGCATTGAGTAAAGAAGATGCGCTGAGTTATTTATCTATATAGAACTTCAAAAGTGTTTCGAAAAATACCATGTTTATCTTAACCTCTTTTATCTGAGACCATTCGGCACACCTTTACAAATGCGACTCACGGCATCATGGCTGTGTAAACTCTCCAGGTGAGCGCATCGAACTACAAAATCTCTGATTCGTTCCTCTTTGTTCAGTTCGTCATATAAAAGGCGAGCTGCATCTTCCACAAACTTCTGGAAGGCTCCGTTCATCTCTGCAAATGCTTGCTCATCTTCGCGTTTTACAATTACCTGCGTCTCTGTTTGTAGTGCTTCCCGGCAGATCTCAACCAGATCATTCACAAACATTTCACTGTTTAGTTGAACAGTGAGGTTGGCAACACTACGCTGACTGTGCGGAATTGCAGCGATATCTCTTGTTTCGCGAGCATGCTCGGAAAGTTCATATGAGCATGGACAGGCACTGCTGTATTCAAAATCAAGATGCATAAAACTGGCGAACCGGTCATACTCATCTACTTTTCCTTCTATAGATACCCTATAATATTGATATCCTTCATACTCGGAACGAAGGCTTTGTTTCATCATCGGATAGTTAAATGAGAGCTTTAAAAAGGCCGTATGGCTCTCCACATCTTCTTTATAAGCAAGTAGTATCTCTTCCAGCTTATCAGGATGAAATACATCATCCTGGAATTTATAAAAGGTCCGCATGATGCGACCCATGTTAATTCCCTTCTTACCTGCATCGAGGCCTACATATCCGTCTACAGAGGTTTCAAGCGTAAGAAGCTCTCCGGATGGAGTGGGATATTTCAAAGGGAGCTTAAAATTAGAAATACCAACTTGCTGAATGGGAACATTCGCACCTTCAATGGAAGAGGCGGGGCCATTTTGCATGTCGGGAAGGCTCTCTTTGTACTGGTCAGTTACTGCAAAGGTTGGGTCGTAAAATCGTTTTAAGTTTGTTGTAATCATAAATAAATTGGAAAAATATAGATTCTTATATCGAAAGGTTAGGACAATATTCCGCGCTGTTTCGTTCGGTTTCCTGCAGGCGTACCGAGTATAACCTGGAATCATTATCTGATAGTTGTTCGATCTCCTCTTCTATCTCATAAAAGAAAGC
The DNA here is from genome assembly GCA_034521495.1 of Balneolaceae bacterium. NCBI lineage: Bacteria > Pseudomonadati > Balneolota > Balneolia > Balneolales > Balneolaceae > Balneolaceae bacterium. Next base: position 102,791 of record JAXHMK010000002.1, on the reverse strand, counting down.
TTTACACAAATTTTCTGTAGAGGGAATAATTCCATCGAGAAAAGGAACTTCAAGGTTGAGATTTTTATGATCGCAGGGATCGATAATTCTTTTTTTGATGATGCTTTTTAATTCACCAAGATCAATTACATAGCCCGTTTCGGAATCTGGCTCACCGGCTATCGTTACTTCAATGATGTAATTGTGACCGTGCCAGTTTGGGTTGTTACATTTCCCAAAAACTCGCTTATTCCACTCATCCGATTTATTTGGATTATGGAGCCTGTGTGATGCGTTAAAATGTGCTTTTCGTGTTACGTGTACCAAGTCTTTACCCATAATTATTTATTGTCCAGCAAACTAACACTATTTGATAGAATCCTGTTCCCGATATACCTACTGAATATAAAAAAGCCGATTGAGTGTCTGTCAATAACACTCAATCGGCTCAAAGAAACGTTTAGCTAATTTTTTTGTTGTCGGCTAAAAGCAGTTTTAGAGAGCTTTGCAGAAACAATCATTTGTTTTCGACTTCATTCGTCGTACCTCCTCATTGCGCTCAAACTGACGTCCTATTGAGCGCAGCGGAGCGAAGTCGAAATATGTCCGGTATTTCAAAGCTCTCTTTTAGCTTTTAGAAAGAATATTCAAATCCTAAACTCACAGCTGTATAGGGACGATATAGGCTGAAAATCTGTTTTTCAGCTTTATAGCCTTGATAAAACTCTCCTCGCTGATCATTCAGAATATTTGTAACACTGAGGTTTACAGATGCACGATCTTGTGGGCCAAGTGTTTTATTAAGATTCAATCTCAAATTGTGAAATGGATTGGTGTACACATCAGGGAACAATCCACCCCCAACAGCGGTGAGTGTTTCACCCTGAACATTGTAGAAAAGTCCACCTTCAAGCCCTAAGCCCGGATTATCGTACGACAATCCAGCATTAATAATATAGGGTGCTTGTCCGGCCATTTGCCGGGTATCATCAATGGTTTGTCCGGTTTTTTCACGGTTTTTTCGTGCTTCAAACTCTTGCTCGGTCATATCAATTTCAGACTGTACAAATGTTACATTACTGTTGATATGGAAGTAGGTAAGTACTTCAGAGATAAACCCAAGATTTTTTCTGAATTCAAATTCAGCACCAAATACCTGGCCATCCCCCACGTTCCGAGGTTGAAATTCGCTTGAAGTTGCCTGAGCCTGGATTCTTACTAACTCAATCGGATCATCAAATGCTTTATAGAAGAAACTTATGGATAACAGTTGTCCTCTGTCAAAAAACATTTCCCAGCGAGTATCAAAGTTTTGGATTCGGGTTTCAGTCAAATTTCCGTCCCAGTCATCGATCGGGAATAATCCACCGTTAAAAATCCTGTCTGATACAGGATCTAAAATCTGCGCAAATGACAGTTCTTTAAATGATGGCCTCGCAATAGTTCCCGAGTATGAGAACCGAAGATTTTGCCGATCCGTTAAAAAATAAGTCAGATTTGCTGAGGGAAAGAAATCCAGTGCATCCAGTACTTTTTCATTATCCAGGTTATTTCCGTTACCACCTTGCGCAAAAATGGCATCCCTTCCGGTATGTCTTTGAACGTAGTTTTCAACCCGGAGGCCAAGGCTGGTTTTCAGATTGGAAAACAGTTGAAACTCGTTCGAAGCATAGAATGCATAATTATTGATATTTGAACTATATGCATTCGGATTAGGATCGGGATTTCCTGACTGATAGTAAATACTACCATTGGGATAGATATTCTCCGGCTTCAGGATTTCTGATGGATCACCGGTTAATTCGGGGATGCCACCAAAGAACTGCATATTAAAAGAAAGGATTTCATAATCTCTCTCTTTATAAATGTAGCTGCCGCCAAATTTTACTTTTGCAGGGTCACCAAACAGTTGATAGTCGCCGGTAATATCCATCCGGCCAACCCAGTTTACTTCGTCCATATTTCTCCAGATTCTGCTGGGGAATCCACCTGCTCCGGCATTAAACCTGGGGCCATTAGCTGAGCGGGTATATGTGGTTTTTCTTATATCAGGGTCATCCATGGTTGAAAAGGTTGGAGATACACGCCAGTTCACTTCCCATCGGGCATCATTAAAATAGTGGATTCCATTCAATAAGAAGTTTCTTACACTTCTCTCACTGTACTCAAGGTTGTACGAATCTGCTGTGTATCCTGACTGTCCCGGAGCGTCCACACTGTTATCAATAAAGAAATCAGTTGAGCGGTTCTCACCATTTTGCAGCTGCATACCCGTTAATTTATATTTCGACCGATTTGTTTTAAATGCCAAGCCGGCCATTCCGCCCAGAAGTACATTGCTCTCCGATACCGCCCCGTTCTGTATGGTCGCATATTTTAATTCATACGCATTTGCATCCGGCTGTGTTTGATACTCTCCATATTGATAATTTTCGTAATAATTACTCGATCTTCTATATGTACCTGTTAAAATATAGCCAAGCGTATTTCCGCCGCCCACATCAAACTGGTTGCCAAGCGATACCCCGGCACTCATATCCATCGGGTTCGTTAGCTCTTTTGGCCCCAGCGTTGAACTGAAACTGTTTACAAAATCATTTACTTCCTGATCTGAAGCGCCGCTGATAGGAGTAGGTATATTATTTTCAGCACCTGCACCACTCGGCAATTCACGTGTACCGCCATCAAAGCCTAAAAAGTCTGTCTTGCTTCCGTCGTAACTCAAAAAGTTACTGTTAAAGTGCATGGATGGATTATAATTTGTACTGAATGACACATTGAGTATCGGTTCTTCAGGAAATTCTTTTGTCTCAATGTTTACAATGCCCCCGGTAAAATCAGCCGGCATTTCTGCAACTGCTGTTTTTGTGATAATCATATTGTCGATCAGATTGGTTGGGAAAATATCGATCTGAAGACTGTTTTTATTTGGATCTAAACTTGGTATATCCACGGAGTTCATCATGGTCTTGGAGTATCGGTCTCCTAAACCGCGGACGTACACATATTTGCCGCCTTCAACAGAAACACCGGTAACTCTTTTTAAAGCTTCAGCCGCATTTGAATCTCCAATCGTTCTGAATCTTTCGGCAGAAATACCATCAAGCATATTTGCTGATTTTCTTTTTGTGGTGATCATTGCCGCTTCTGATATATTCATGACTTCAGCAGTAACTACAACTTCATCCATCTCTTCTACTGTTTTCTGCAAACGGATATTATTGATAATAGTCACCTCGCCTTCTTCCACTTCAATTTCTTCAATAATTACTGGAGTGTAAGAGACGTAACTAATTCGCAGATCGTATTCTCCTTCAGCAAGCGAGAGATTAAATTTTCCATCAAAATCGGTTGTTGTACCGTTTGATGTGCCTTGTACAAGAACAGTAACACCGTAAACGGGCTCACCTGTCTCTTCTTCGATAATGGTTCCCCGAATAGTTCCATTCTGAGCATGACTGATGTTTGAAAGGCCTATAAGAAGGCATATCGTCAACGCAAGTTTATGTAACATTTTCATAATCATTTTTTGTGATTTTAACGGCTGTTTATTTTTATCAAATAACGAATTGAATTTGAGATATAGATTGGTAGATCGTTTAAGAATGGCTTACTTCCGATTGTAAAAACCGGAAATAAGCCAGTATTGAATTGCATTATCAGAGCTAATTTAGAGTCCGATTGAACTGAGTGCTCCGGACTGGCTGGCCCATGTCCAGCTAAAATCTGCCACATTTGGCCCAACACTGTTACCATTGACGGAAACTTCGGTTAAAATCTCAGTCGGTACACCGGTAAAGATATCCTCAGCAGGAGCTCCACCTTCTGCGAGAGTATATTCCCAATTCGCAGATTCACAGTTACCGTCTCCACCGAAATTTGGTACCGGTTTGAATGATTCAGTTGCACCATAAGAGGGGCTAAAGCCATAGAAGTACACATCCGTTAAACCAGCATTGGTATTCTCATCGAAGTCAACCGTACTTACAATATTGTCACCTGCATACAGGATACCGTTTGTTAGCGTAAAACATCCACGATTTGTATCACCTTCAGGCCCGTCCAATTCGAATCCATGACCACCTGGAGTGACAATCAGGAAGTTAGATGCCGTACCGATCCAATCCTGGTCGGTGTCGAGTCCATCATCTCCTACGTTCCAGCTCACAATGCCATCTACGCTAACGTTTCCGCCAAACCATTCAATACCGTCATCCTGGTTCGCTACAACTTCAACCATTTCAACAACTGTACCCGATCCAATGGCGCCTAAGGTAAGGCCGTTAATTTCATTTCCTTCACCAATGTTGGCACCACCATGGCGAATAGAGATGTATCTAATCGTTCCTGAGCTTTCTGTTGGGTCATCACCGCCGTAGAGTCCGTTTGTGTCGGATGCCGGGATACCTTCAATTTGAGTTGGTGATGTGGAAGCAGAAATCGGTGCATTTCCTAATACGATTACACCGCCCCAAAGTCCGTTAACATCAGGATCAAGATTTGGACTTCCAAAGTTACCGGCAGCTACATCATCAGGAGTGATTTCATCAGCCACTGAAGTGAAAATGATAGGAGCGTCTGCTGTACCATTCGCGTTCAACATTGCGTCTCTCGCTACCAAAAGCGCTGTAGCGTTTGCGCCTGACCCTGCTTCACCTTTCACGATAACTCCAGGTTCAATGGTAAGAGTTACACCGGCTTCAACTGCAATTCGGCCACCTAAAATGTAGATTTTTCCTGTTTCCCAGGTTGTATCAGACGTAATATTGCTTGTTAGCAAAACTTCTGATGATTCTTCACCAATTGTAATAGCTGTTGTTGCATCATCAGACATTCCATCTTCATCAGTAACTGTAAGAGTAATTGTTGCAGCACCTGAAGTATTGGCTGTGAAGTTAACAACAACCTGTCCACTTGTTGAACCAGCGGACGGCTCTGATGAAATGGATGCTGTACCGTTCGTTGCCTCAACACTTGAGGAAGCGTAACCACCTGGAACATTTATATTAAATGTAACGTCAGTGGCCTCACCAATAATCAGATTAGGATTAGAGGAAGCTTGGGGCGCTGTTACACTTGGAGGGTTAGCATCTGATGATCCATTATTATCATCGCTACAAGAAACCAGAAGTGTGAATGCCAGCAGTACGCTGGAAGTGAGTGTTAGTATTGATTTGAAATTCATATTTGTAAGAATTGTTTTTATGAGTGTTTTAAATAACACTCGTAAAATATTCTTACAATGTTACAGGCAGGTTAATCCAATGTTATGAAAATGATAACAAAACTCTCTTGTTCTTTAATAAGATCTTAATGTTATCGTAAAGATGAAATAAATTACTTCTATATAAAGTTATAAATATCAGTTATTTATCTTTATAGAGAAGTCGATTTAAAAAGAAGGTAGTGTTTTACTTTTGCTCTTCCTCTTCATTCTTCTCTATCTCTTCTTCTTTCTCTGATTTTTTCTGTTCATCAACTTTGTTGGCTCCGTTGGTTGTTTTTTTCTTATCATGATCAATTACATTTGGCGATCCGTTTGTAATTGAACTGTCGGAAGAAGGATCTTCAAAAATTCCCTCAGGATAATTACCACTTGGCCGGTCACCCAGCATCTCTCTCAGCTCGTGGTGATTCAATACTTCTTTCTCAAGAAGAGTTTCAGCCATTACTTTAAGTTTGTCTTCATGTTTTTTGAGCAGGTCGAACGTGCGCTGGTAATTACGCTGAATAATCCCGCGAACAGCCTCATCAATTTGTCGAGCTGTATGCTCGGAATACTTCTTGTTAAAACCATAGCTGTTTTCCGGGCTGCTGGAATCTTTCAATGAAAGGTATCCAAGTTCCTGGCTCATACCATATTCAGCAACCATTGCAAATGCCATATTTGTAATACGTTCAAGGTCGTTCTGTGCACCGGTCGATACTTTTCCAAAGACAATTTCTTCAGCTACCCGTCCTCCTAAAAGCGCACAAATCTTATCATCAAGTTCCTCGGTCGTCATTAAAAACCGGTCTTCAAGCGGTGTCTGCAAAGTATAACCCAATGCAGCAAAACCTCTTGGCACAATACTCACTTTTAAAACAGGATCGGTAAATTCGAGCATCCACCCAACTATGGCATGGCCCGATTCGTGAAAGGCAACAATCTTACGTTCGTGTGGACTGATCAATTTATTTTTCTTTTCAAGCCCGGCTACCACGCGTTCAATTGCATCCTGAAAATCTACCATCTCAACTTTGTCTTTGTCTCGTCGGGCAGCAAAAAGAGCCGCTTCGTTGCAAAGATTGGCCAATTCTGCGCCGGCAAAACCTGGTGTTTGTGATGCAAGTACTTTCAGGTCGATGTTATCAGACAATTCAAGATTTCTTGAGTGAACTTCTAAGACCTGCATTCTTCCTTTTAGATCGGGTTTGTCAATCATTATTTGGCGGTCAAATCGGCCCGGTCTCAATAATGCTGAATCGAGAATATCCGGACGGTTGGTTGCAGCCATAATAATTACGCCTTTGTCGGAATTGAATCCGTCCATTTCACTTAGCAACTGGTTGAGCGTATTTTCCCGTTCATCATTGGAACTCATTGCCATTCCACGGCCACGTGTTCGCCCGATGGAATCAATTTCATCAATAAATACAATACAAGGTGCTTTTTCTTTGGCTTGTTTAAATAGATCGCGAACTCGTGCGGCCCCAACACCCACAAACATCTCAACAAAATCTGATCCACTGAGTGAAAAGAATGGAACTTCGGCTTCACCAGCCGTAGCTTTCGCTAATAATGTTTTACCAGTTCCTGGAGGGCCAACCAATAGAACACCTTTAGGCAGTGTACCCCCAAGTCTTGTAAACTTCTGTGGATTACTTAAAAATTCTACAACTTCTTCCACTTCTGCTTTGGCTTCCTCTAATCCCGCTACATCTTTAAAAGAAACTTTACTTTCGGTTTGTTTATCGTATAGTGAGGCTTTGTTTTTTCCAATATTCAATACCTGTTGACCAGGATTCATTCGGCGGAAAATAAAGATCCAGAAAATAATAATGAGTGCAATTGGTATCAGCCAGATCAAAATTCCACTGAACCAGTCTTCTTCAATCCGCACATCGTAAACAACATTGTTTTCGTCAAGAAGGGATCTGATTTCATCTCCTTCAAGCATAGTTGTTGAAAATGAACCGGTTGATCCTTCAGATGTACTTGTCCAGCTATTTTCATTTTCAGTTGGACGTTCAACTAATCCCTCTTCGAAGGCTTTTTCTGAATAATCTCCCAGGATTTCAACCTGATTGGTGATCGTAATTTCTTTTACATATCCCTCTTCTACATACTCAAGGAATTCACTGTATTTAATTCTTTCGGAACTGTTTCCGGGAACAAAGTACAGGTTGAATGCTATGAGCACCAGAAATAAGACAACATAAATCCAGATCGGAAAACGTGGTGTTTTCTTACTGTTTTTTTTGTCTTGATTAGATGATTTTTTTGGGGGGAAATTTTTTTTCGGCATTTCTACAATTTAGATATCAAAAGAGCCTTAAATATAACTCTTTTTTGAAACAATTTTTTATGAAGAGAAGAAGCACTTATTAAAGTTGCTCTATTCAACGAACAATAATGGATTTTATGCGAATATTTAGAGTTCGAATTTAATTGTTTTGTCCTCTCCGGTATTAATTCTAAGCTCATTAAATTCGTTCGACATCTTTCCAATCACAGAAAAATCTTCAAACTCTGCTTTTAGTTTTTCGACTTGTGGTTCACTGAGCGTAAAAAGCATTTCGAAATCTTCTCCACCGTAAAAAGCGTACTTGTCTACATCTTCTTTCATTTCGTCTGCCACGTTACGTGTTTCGAGTGCTATTGGTACAGCAGGAGAATAAATTTCTGCTCCTAATCCAGAGCTTTTTGCAATTTCCTTTAAATCTGCAATCAATCCCTGGGTAACATCAATAAGACTGGAAGGCTTGTCTTGCCATACCGTTAAAACATCAGCAAAATCTTTACGAGCCTTCGGAACAAGTTGTCGTTGAACAACAAATTCATAGGGCTCCAATTCCGGTTGAAAGCGTTCAGATTTCTGTTCCTGCCACTCTTTCTTCTCACGCATTAAAATTCTAAGTCCTGCAATTGCAGATCCCAGATCTCCTGTCACACAAATCATATCTTCATGATTTGCACCACTTCTAAGTATAATATTTTCTTTTGGCGATGATCCCAAAACCGTAACGGATACTGCCAACATCTGGTGAGAGGCTGTGGTATCCCCACCCGTTAGCTGTACCTGGTAATCAGTACACGCCTTATCAATTCCTTTGTACAACTGCTCTATCATTTGAACTGAATATTTATTGGGAACGGCAAGACTGACAAGTATTTGAACCGGTTCACTATTCATAGCATAAACATCACTCACAGCCGCCGTAACCAGTTTATATCCTAAATGATTCAGGGGCGTATAGGTGACATCAAAATGAATTCCTTCCAGAAATATTTCTGATGAAGCAGCCGTAAGATTACCATCCCGTTCTTTATAAAGTGAGGCATCATCACCAATACCTTGTACTATCTCTTCTCTTTGTTTCCCGGTATAATTTGTAAACTTTTCAATGAGTGTAGAAAAGCCTAAGTCCTTAATCTGTTGAAAATCGTTTGAATCCATAAAAAAATAAAAAAGGCATTTACCCTATAAGGATAGATGCCTTTGAATGATAAAATTAAGTTAAATAATTAAATCTCGCGTCTTGTAGAGTAGTTAATTCTAAGGGTTCCGGCATGCCTGAGTTCCTGTTGAACATCAGTCACAACGCCAAACTCAGAATCATTATCAACCCGTAGAGATACGATAAGTCTCGGCTGTTCCATCAATTTATCGTACATGATATTTCGAATGGCTCCCATTTCGTCAACAAGAGCATCATCAATTTGAACAGCAGTTTCCCCTACCTGGTTACCACCCATACGTTTCGGACCAATATAAACGTAACTTACAAGTCGTTTCTGCTCAATCTTTTCTATGTTTTCTGCAGCCGCGTAATCAACCTGTACCTGCAGTTCCACTTCGCGGAGAACAGTGGTTACCATAAAAAAGATCAAGAGCATGAATACAACATCCGGCATGGCAGATGTTGGGACAGCTTGACTGGTTTTCGCTTGTTTCTTTTGAAAATGTGCCATAAAGATTAACCCTCGTCAGGTTCTGCGATTGAAATTTTCTTCGGATATAATTCCTGAATCTCCTCTCTTGGAGCACTATTGTCATCAAATGAGTCGAACGGTACACCATAGCGTTCCATTGACGCTTGATTTCGCAATTCGGCATAAGCGCCCATCACTTCATCAAGCATATCAATATAAACATTATACGGTGTTTGCCGAGTTGTCTTAATCGAAACAATTGCATCATCAGGTGATTCTGAAAGATCGGGGTTCACACCGTTATTGTCGACAAAAGTTTTAATTCTGTCTTTAACATTGGCTAACGATGCGGGTTCTTCGTCGATGAGAACCATTCCCTGTGCATTCACCAGAATATTGAGAAGATTACGCTCTTTTACTGGTGGTGGTTCTGTAGTCTCATCGGGAATGGGCGGCAGAATTAACCCAATGCCTGTATCAACGTCTATCGTTGTTACAACCAGAAAGAAAATCAGAAGCAGAAAGGCAATATCAGCCAGAGAAGACATCGGTATGTCAGCATCTTCTCTGCCTCGCTTTTTCTTTAACATATTGACCTGATTTAAAAGTTAAGTGTTCCTCGTGTTCCGGTTACTAAAATAGATAGCACCATCAGAGATATCATAAATATCATAGTTGCCACACCTGCTTGTACAAATGTTCCCATAATTCCAAAGGATGCGGCAAAAATGATGACTGGTACTACCATAACAGCAATTCTTTTGAAATCTGATTTGCCGGTGATCAGGTTTTTAATTCCTGATACAAATATGGCAATGACTCCAATTAGAATAAGACCTAAAGCTAAACCTATTGCTATATTATTAATCATAAAATTATCCTCTTATATAATCGAGTTTCGGTTTTGAGGCGTTATTCAGTTTCTTCTTCTTCAGAAACAATTTGTTTGCCTTCTTTGAGGAGTACAATAGAGTCAATAAGTGTAATAGAGCTTTCTTCCATGTCGGAAATCAGCCTGTCAATTTTAGATACACAGTAATTGTAACCGATTTGAAGAATAATACCAGCAAGAAGTCCACCAGCTGTTGTTAAAAGTGCAACTTTAATACCACCGGCAACAAGGCTTGGTGAAATATCAGCTGCAGCTTCAATAGCATCGAATGCCTCAATCATACCAACTACAGTTCCAAGGAATCCAAGAAGTGGTGCAATTGCAATAAACAAGGATAGCCAAACAAGCCCTCTTTCAAGGAAACTCATTTCAATAGATCCGTAAGTTGTAATCGCTTTTTCAGCAGCTTCGATCCCTTCATCGGCGCGCATTAGACCTGCTTGAAATACAGATGCTACTGGCCCGCGAGTTTTAGCGCACAGATCTTGTGCAGCCGGGATACCGCCTTCTTGCAATTCTTGTTGTACTTCCAATACAAATTTTCTGGTATTAATGTCAGCTAAATTCAATGTTATTATGCGCTCCAGAAAAATAGCCAGACCGAGAATCAGGGCAATTAATACAGGCCACATAAATTCACCGCCTTCATTAAATTTTTCGACGATTACATTAAAAAAGCCAGCATCAGCCCCAGCTTGTAGAAAAAAGAGAGCTAAAGATGAAGTCATACGTTTACTCCGCGTTATGTTTTGGTTTGAGCTTAATTTGAAGCAAAATGATAGATCATTTGTTACATAAAGTCAAAATATCAAATCATTAATGACATCTTTATAATTATGAACAGATCTATTGTTTTGCAATTTAAAATGTATACTATTGGAATATATTATTTGATAGCACTAAGTGCCAAACTGATTATCCAATTTCTCAATAAAAAATTTCATAGTTACTTCTTGTAAAAAAGGTAATCCAGTATGGATTCGTATAGTGACAGATATGAAAGATTTATTTACTTCCTTTAGATAGATAATATATTTCTATCGCAGAAACAAAAAACGCATCCTCTTGGATGCGTTTTAAAATTTAATTTAACTTCTCGGATTTATTGGGTGCGATTCCGCTCTCCGGTTTTTCTCACATCCGGGTGTGTCGTTATCCATCTCCATTTGCGAACATGGCACTGGAGCTTTCCCTAAACCGCGAGACTCAATTCTGTCTTCGCCAATTCCATTCTGACGATAAAAATCCACGACAGCTGCCGCACGACGTAAACTAAGTCTGAGATTATACTGGTCTCCTCCAACATGATCGGTGTAGGCATCAACGCGTACACTTGTTGCCGGATGATCTCGCAGCATTGTTACGTTATCGGCAAGCAATCTTGCAGATTGATCAGTTATACTATACAAGTCGAATCCAAAATTGATTGTATTCAGATCTTCAACAGTTTCAACTTGTTCTTCCTCTTCAGGTTCTTCTTCCTGCCAGTCATTGTCTTCTTCAACCGTTTCTTCTGTAACTGTTGGCTCCGGTTCCGGCTCCGTAATTTCTTCAGCGGTTTTACAAGACATAAGCAATGCCCCAATTGTTATAAAGACAAGGAATAGTGTTATTTTATGCAGTTTCATATTATTTATTTAATTGTTAATACTTGAAAAATAAAATCTAAAAAGACCGGATTCTTTGCAATAAAAAATCAACTATCATTCAATTTTTTTGCTGTGACACAGTTCTTTATTGATTTTCCAAAAGAATCTAAAAAAAATGTTTTGAAAAAATCACAAATCAGTAGTTTTTAAATTTTTCAAGTTACTTTAGATGCCATCAGACCGGAATAACATTACAAAAGTTTTACGACAAATATGTAAAATATTTTTAAGAAATGATGATTGATGCGCACTACTCTTTGCCCATCCGGATATTTTATGTGAAATGGAAATAATTGAAACAGAGGTTGCAGTTTTAACCTGGCAATTTATCGTTGAGTATTTTTTTTCTAAGGAGTTTATATACAACTAACAGGGTTAAAAAAACAGCAAGAATAATTAAAATAACCTCTGCTATCCAGCGTAGAGAACTATCATTCCTATCTGAATTATTAACAAACGGAGAATCTGAAACTCCGGCTAAAAAAATCGTTTCTTTCACCTGTTTAGTTTTCGGAGGTAGACAGGATTTATCATCACAAACCTGGTACAGCGCTTCAAGAATTAGTGTCTGTTCACCTTGCAGGTTGCTGCTAAAAGCGACCGGAATTGTGAATTGTGCAGTATTTGAATGCCAGCCTAAATCAGTTTCAAAATTTGGATCAAAAGCAATATCGGCTTCAGATTCTTCTATATTTCCTGCAATTACCATCTCGGATAAAGGAGTTGAAAACTGTGTTGGATAGGGTCCTGCCTCAGGAGTATTTTTGATTGAATACAGATGCCATTCCTTGTCTATTGAAGCCTCAACCGTGACCTCAAAAACCTGTCCCGCTTTTACCGTATCCGGTACATTGCTTAGCGTATATTCTACCGGGTCTAATAGTTGAGCAGAAACAAAAAATGGGGATAACGCAAAAAGCGTGATCCCCATAAAAAATATTACCCTATTCATCAGGTTATTCGATTTCAGCTAAAGCAAAATTTATGAATCTGCTTTTACTACCCAAACTTTCACCTGTGGATTTAAATCACCCATCAAATCGATGGTTGCTGTATATTCACCAAGTGTTTTAATATCCTGATCGATGGAAATTTTTCTCCGGTCAATCAAAATATCTCGCTCTTCGAGTGCTTCGGCAACCTGAATATTTGTTACTGTACCGTGGATTTTTTCATCCTCGCCTACTGTAACCGGTATAGTAACCGATGTATTTTCGAGCTGTTGAGCCAACTCTTTCGCTTTTTCAACGGTAAGTTCTGCCCTCAACTCTGCTTCTCGTTTCATCTGTTCATGGTGCTTAATAGCACCTTCTGTAGCCAATTCAGCTTTTGCCTGCGGTATCAGGTAATTTCGGCCATATCCGGGCTTTACATCAACCAAATCACCTGCAGATCCAAGTTTTTCAACGTCTTGTTTAAGTATCAGTTTCATATCTATACCTCTATCTCATGTTTTCACTTACGTACGGTATCAGCGCTAAAAACCTGGCTCGTTTTACAGCCGTTGAAAGTTGTCGCTGATGTCTTGCACTTGTTCCTGTAACACGACGAGGCAGAATTTTACCCTGATCGTTGATAAATCTTTCAAGAATATCGGTTTGTTTGTAATCGATATACTCAATTCCTGCTTTTGTAAATTTGCAGTCCTTACTTTTTAAATGTCCTTTCTTCGGATGCGATGGATTGTTAATCATAATCTAATCTCTTTGCTTATTCGTCTTCGTCTGATTCTTCTTCTGTCTCCTCATACAAAGCAGGCAACTCACCTTTCTTTGCGAGAGTGTAATGACGCATCATTTTTGCATCATACTTCAAAGTGAGATATCTCATGATATCATCATGAATTCTCATGTTCCGTTCAACCACTTCAATGGCTTCACCGGGTGCTTTAAAGTACATATTCACATAGTAACCTGTACTTTTTTTATCAATATCGTAGGCAAGCTTCTTTACTCCCCATTCATCAACGTCAACGACATCTCCATCGTTGTCTTCTATTAGTTTATTTACATAACTCACAATCTCTGAAAACTTATCCTCATCGAGAACAGGATTCAGGATGTAGGTCAATTCATAAAAATGTTTTTTCATATGATCTATTTGTCTTTGGTTGTTTTCCATTATTGGAAACAGTTGTCGTACGTACAGCCGACAACAGAGCCTGTAAAGATACGGATTGATCGGTAGTTAAACAATCTCCCTGGATGAGTTTTTAACACTCATTTTGACACAAATCCCTTGGACTGACAACGGTTGCTAACTTGTACATCAATTATCCAAGTCGCAAATTTGAACCAGTTTGAAAAGCGCAAGAGAGCAATCCTTTATTAACGCATGTTTATTACTTGTGCAACGATGGTCCAAGTTACAAACTTGAACCAGTGACAAGCTTATACCCAGATTGGAAAAGCCAATAGACAGATCTAATTGTATAGCAAAGCAGATAAAGAGCCTCTCAGATCGAGATTTCCTTTTCCGAAAGGCAAAACAACTAAACTGTATAGTAGGAAGAGATAAGTTCCATCAGGCTTGAAGTTGGAAGAACCGGCTCAATTCCATAGTACACTGTGAGTACAGCTAACAAAATGAGTGTCCATTTAAAAAGGAAACCAGGCGTTTTAAGTGAATACTCTTTGTGAGCTTCTTTGAAGTAAAGAAAGACCATGACTCTTAAATAGTAGTAAACACTTGCTGCACTGGCCAATACACCGATAATAGCAAGGGGAATCAACCCGGCCTGAACCGCGGCTGCAAACACATAGTATTTACCGATAAATCCAACCATTGGCGGAATACCTGCCAGGGAGAAGAGGAAAACGGAGAGCATGACTCCCATAACCGGAACTTTAAAACCAAGGCCTGCATAACTGTCAATTTCGGTGAAATCTAAACCGTGGTTTCGCTCGTAATAGGCAATCACACCAAAAGCACCAGCATTCATTATTGTGTAAGCAAACAGATAATAGAGTACTCCGGCGTATCCGGCTTCATTTCCGGCGGCAAGTCCAACCATAAGATAACCCGCATGTGCTATACTTGAGTAAGCGAGCATCCGCTTCACATTATCCTGCGCGAGTGCAATTAAGTTTCCAACAATCATCGTAAGAATGGAAACCACCTGCAGTACCGATTGCCAATCTCCAAGTTCAGAACTTGGGAGCATCCTGGTGAGAACTAATACAAAAGCAACAAAGGTAGCTGATTTTGCCGCTGTAGCCATAAACGCAGTAATAGTAGTCGGTGTGCCCTGATAAACGTCTGGCGTCCACATGTGGAAAGGAACGGCCGCAATTTTGAAAAACAAACCTACAAGAAGTAATCCTGTACCGGCAAGAAAGAGAAATGTGGGTTCAGCGGCTGCAGCGATCTCCGTCAGATTAGTTGCAGCTGTTGCTCCGTAGATGAGTGCAATTCCATATAAAAGAAATCCTGTTGAAAACGCACCCAGTAAAAAATATTTCAGAGCTGCTTCAGCTCCTATCTTCTCATTTTTAAGCAGCCCGGCAAGAACATAGAGGCAGATCGACATCGTTTCCAGGCTGATAAAAAGTGTAATAAGATCATTTGAGACAGCAAGCCCCAGCATTCCCGTTGTTGAAAAAAGAATCATCCCATAAACTTCGCCATTATGCAGATCCAGATCCCTCAAATATTCCCTGGAAATGGCAACACAAAAGAGTGCCCCGAGAAGTACTACAACAGAACCAAATGCACCGACACCGCCATATACAATCATCCCTGAAAAAGCTGTACCTGCCTCGCCGTAAAGAGACTGAATGGCAAATAACAGCGCAATAGCAATCCCCCCAATAGTTACGCTATATGCAAAGGATTGCGGCTTTTTAAAAGCTTCAAGCAAAATTGCCGCCAAACCGGCAACTGCTACAATAATACCGGGTAAAAATGATTGTAAATCTAAAAGATAATTCATCAATTTTAATTATTTATCTAATCGGTACAGACGCTCTGTTTACAATTTGGAGCATCCTCAAGAAAGTGTTATTACTGGTAAATTTCTTCGATGGCTTTAGCCAATTTTATATCCTTTTCAGTCACCTTATCACCGGCATCATGGGTACTCAATCGGATGGACACACTATTGTATACATTCGACCAATCGGGATGATGAACCAGTGCTTCGGCTTCAAATCCTACTCTTACCATAAAAGAGATCGCTTCTTTAAAATCAGGGAATGAGAAATCTTTTTTGATGGTATCATTCTCTAAAGTCCAGCCATCAAGCTGTTCTAATTCCTGTTTAATCTGTTGTTTGCTAAGTGGATCCATCACTTTATTGTTTTTGAAGTGAACGATTCTACTTTAGTCTCTGACTCTTCAACATTGTAAATTTTGTTTGTCCAATCGGGAAGATTATTACTGTCTGCTTTTTCAAGCACAGCCACACTCTTCTCCTGGGACATTGTAATATAACTCTCAACCCAGTTTTCAGAATACTTCGTAAAATCAACCGGACGAATTCCTATCCACACCATAAAGATGACAAGAGGAATCAGCAGTCCAATCTCCCGTCTGTTCAGATCCAATAATTTCTTGTTCTCTTCATTTGTGATAGGACCAAACATCACACGCTGGAACATCCACAACATATAGGCAGCTGCGAGAATTACACCGACTGCCGCAAGAACTGCATACACTTTATTGGCATAAAGTTCTGAGAAGAATGAGCCATTCAAAATTAAGAATTCGCCCACAAATCCATTTAAACCGGGCAAACCGATGGAAGCAAGTGTTGCAATCATGAAGAAGGTGGTAAATACCGGCATCTGTTTCGCGATACCTCCAAAGTCGGAGATCTGACGGGTGTGTGCCCTGTCGTAGATCATTCCAACAATAAGGAAGAGTGCACCGGTTGAAAGTCCATGGTTAATCATCTGAATAACTGCACCTTGTACAGCTACCGTGTTGAAAGCGAAAATACCGAGTACTACAAAGCCAAGGTGACTGACCGATGAGTAGGCCACCAATTTTTTCACATCTTTCTGAACCATCGCCACCAGTGCACCATAAATAATACCAATTACAGCAAGAATGGCCATCATTGGTGCAAACTCGGCAAAGGCATTTGGAAACACCGGCAAACAAACTCTTACCAGTCCGTAGGTTCCCAACTTCAGCATAATTGCCGCCAAAACAACCGATCCGGCTGTCGGGGCTTCTGTATGGGCATATGGAAGCCAGGTATGAAATGGAAAAAGCGGCACCTTAATACAAAACGCAAGGGCAAACGCCAGGAATAGCCAGGTTTGTTCCACAAGACCAAGTGTAAATTCAGGACTTGAAATAAATCGCCAGTCGGCAGAAAATTCGTAAATACCAGTTGCAGTTCCTGCTGCATAACCCAGATAGATCAGCGCAACAAGCATGATGAGTGATCCAACCAGGGTGTAAATAAAAAATTTAATGGTTGCTCGAATTTTATCACTCCCACCCCAAATTCCAATCAGGAAGTACATGGGAATCAATGAGAGTTCAAAAAATACATAAAACACAACCAGGTCGAGAGAGGCAAAAACTCCAAGCGAAGCAGTTTGCAAAATAAGCAGCATTGAGTAATAGCCTGCTAAACTTTTATTGATGGAGTTCCAGGACGACAATATGACAATAGGCCCCATCAAGGTTGTAAGCATGAACAGCAGAAGGCTCAATCCATCCAGGCCAACCAGGTATTTTACATCCATACCCGTGAAAACAGGGGAACCTTCTGTTACATATTGTGGAATTGCAGAATTAGCAACATCAAACTGAAAAAGCAGCGGCAGAGACAGCAAAAATGTAATGCAGGTAACAATAAGACTGGTCCATTTGATGGCTTGATCATTCCGAAATATCAGGAATGCCAGAACCCCAATCAGAGGAAAGTAGATGGTAAGATTTAACAAAAACTCCATAAAATAATGTCAGATTCTTAAAACAATAATATGGTTAAAACAAGAATGACTCCGAGTATCAGGAACAGTGCATAATTGCTGGCAACACCGGTTTGAATGTATCGTAATAAACTTCCGGAAATTCGAACAATTCCAGCTATCATGTTCACGAATCCATCCACAATCTTCATATCAAAAACAGCTAAAACACGATCGGAGAATTTAACTATTGGGTGAACAACGACTCCTTCGTAAAGTTCATCGAGGCTGTATTTATCTTTCCAAACCTGGTAGAACGGTCCAAACTTAGAAGCGATCCAGGCATCGGATTCTTCCTGCTGATCGTTGCCATACAATTTGTAAGCAATGTAAACTGATACGACTGCAACAATGATTGCAAATATCATAAGGGTCCACTCCGCAGCACCGGAAAGTGTTAGTGGAATATCTGAAGCGACGGTGTGAAGCCATTCGTGCAGCCAGTTAATATGACCGTCTCCGCCAAATGTTTTTGAAACGAAGTTTGGCAACCCAATAAATCCACCTACAATTGAAAGACCTGCGAGCGACCAAAGTGCAGTGGTCATAGTAGCCGGGCTTTCATGAAGGTACTGTTCAGAATTTTCAGCTCCCTGGATAAGCTTGGGCAATTTAAAACTGCCATGAAAAGTGGTGAAAGTAAGGCGGAACATATAAAATGCTGTCAGGAATGCAGTGATTGTTGCTACCCCCCAAAGAATGAAATACATTGCTCCGGCATACTCACCAAAGCCCATGTTAAAGGCGTGCATAACAATTTCGTCTTTGGAGAAGAAACCTGCCAATGGCGGAATGCCTGCAATAGCAATTGTTGCAATTAAAAATGTTTTATAGGTGGAAGGCATATACTTTCTGAGCCCACCCATATTTCGAATATCCTGCGGATCAAAATGAACGTCTTTTCCCTTATCGTGCAGTTTATGCTCTACATGTTCCATTGTGTGAATTACAGAACCGGAGCCAAGGAAGAGACATGCTTTGAAGAAAGCGTGAGTTATAACGTGAAATATTGCTGCCGTAAATGCGCCTGAACCCAATGCTAAAAACATAAAGCCAAGCTGAGATACTGTTGAATATGCAAGTACTCCTTTGATATCATATTGCGTAATTGCTATAGTAGCTGCAACAATTGCAGTTAATGCACCAATCACTGCAACAATCATCATAACTTCAGGACTCAACACATACATGGGTGACATCCGGGTAATCAGATAAATACCAGATGTGACCATAGTAGCTGCGTGAATTAGTGCAGATACCGGGGTTGGACCGGCCATGGCATCCGGCAGCCAGACAAACAATGGAATCTGCGCACTCTTACCCGTCGCGCCAATCAGCATTAACAATCCAATCCAGAAAATATCGTTCCCGGTGAACGCTTCAAGGCTGGTAAGTATCACTTCAAAATTGAGACTGCCCACCGTTTCAAAAATCATGAAAATAGCTACAAGGAATGCAAAATCTCCTACCCTATTATATAAGAAAGCTTTTTTCGCCGCATCGGATTTGCTCATGTCGGCATACCAGAAACCGATTAACAGGTAAGAACAAAGTCCAACTCCCTCCCATCCAAGGAATAACAGCAAAAGATTATCTGCCAGTACAAGATTTAACATTGCAAAAATGAATAGGTTCAGAAAAGAAAAATACTTCCAAAACCCTTCATCATGGGCCATATACCCAATCGAGTAGAGATGAATGAGTGCACCCACCCCTGTAACCACGAGTGTCATTATCAAGGAGAGCTGATCAACCTGGTATGCAATATCCACACTAAAACTACCGGCTTCCATCCAGGTAAACAGGTGCGCAAATGCGGGGCCAGAATCGGCATTAATATTTAAAAAGAGTGTGAGAGCACATAGAAATGGAATAAAAACAGCAAGATTGGCTATTATCCCAATCAGTGTTTTTTTACTGCGGTACGCAGTAGAGGATAGCCCTATAATTCCATTAATTAAAAAACCGAGTAGCGGTAAACCTATAATCAGACTTACGAGCGCTGTGGGTGATTCCATTTAACAGGTTACTTAGTTTTGGCGCTTTTATTCATCACTAAAAGTTTTTAGTGATATTTTCAGGTGGCAAAGATACAAAAATCTTCTCCAAGTTAAACTTAAAAGGGTGGAAATATCATCATCTTTTAATTTTTTTTCGATACCTCAACTTTGAGGACTTACCCCATTATTGAAAGTGTAAACTTATTGCATGTTGTATGTCCTTTTGTCTTGATACAAAAGAACGAAAAATCAAGACTGTGAATACTTGGCGGCGGACACGAGTTCACCGTGGAATCCTTTCAATGGTCCATCAGGCTTTCAGCCCTTAAATTTCGCTCCTCGCCGGTATGAAAGGATTCTTCTCACGGTTCACTCGTTGTCCTTTTTCCCGCCAACTATTCAAGGTCGGTTATTTTCCCAAAATCACTATTTCTACTTGTTAAATGTATTAAACTACTGTTATTAAATATTTTAACATACTTAAACTTAAAATTTCGGGGTAACTTCTCCTCAACTTTACAGTCAAAAAAGGCAAAAAATGACACCTCATTTACCCCTGCAAAATTTAGCGAAATCGTAAAATGAATAAAAGTTATAAAATTTAATTGCAGGTGATTCCACTTTTTTAATAAGTTTAAATCTCACAATGACGGGGAAACCTGCTACAAAGAACCTGATGTCAAAATTCTCTTTTTTTAGCCTAACATTGTCGTTTATCTCTCTGATGCTCTTCTGGATTGTTATGAGTGGTTTCCTCGATGCCATTCATATCACGTTTGGCGTACTCTCAGTTGCAGGGGTTATCATCTTTAATTACCAATTGAAAAAGCATCGTTTCTATGATGATGACATGGATAACCTTGACGATCTTCGTTTGGGCAGGTTTATTATCTACTGCTTCTGGTTGATCTATCAAATTATACTTTCGGGCTTTCATGTTTTGTGGGTAATTATGAGGCCTACGATGCCAATTGAAACCACAATTGTGAAATTCAGGGCAGATCTGCCGAGTTCGCATGCTAAAATGATTCTCGGCAACTCCATTACTCTCACTCCCGGAACACTCACCATCGATATTGAAGATGATCTGTTTACAATACACGCTCTTGATTCATCCTCCTATGCCGGCCTTCAAAGTGATGAAATGCCCCGGCAGGTCTTACAGCTATTTCAAACAGAAATACGGCAGGTCGTAAAAGATTTTGAAATTATAAAGAGCAGTGAGGGAGCAGCAGCCTGATGGAAACATTTTTTCTTTATAGTGCCATTATTTTAACGATCATTATTGCGATTCCCCTTGTTCGAGTTTTAAAAGGGCCTACTCTGTTTGACCGGCTCCTGGCAACGAATGCCATTGCTACAAAAACGATTGTTTTAATTTGCCTGATCGGGTTTCTATACGGTCGGATCGATATGTTTATTGATATTACCTTAGCCTATGCTATTCTTGGTTTTATCGGCTCGCTGGTGATAGCAAAATATGTTATATCATCAAAAGCAATGAGGGATTAGAATGGCCATATCAAACATTATCTGCATAATTTTAGTAGTGATTGGTATTCTATTTATACTGATGGGTAGCATCGGTATACTTCGCCTCCCCGATTTTTATTCCAGGTCTCACGCTTCCAGCAAAAGTGATACACTTGGGATTATATTCGTGATATCCGGATTAGTGGTTTATGAAGGATTTACTTTGAGTGGACTAAAATTAATTTTCATTATTCTTTTTATTGCTCTTGCAAACCCTATTGGCACCCACGCACTGGCACGATCTGCCATAAAAAGAGGGCTGCAACCTTTTTTCAGTGAAGATGCCAAAAACAGAGGTAAATCATGATTTGGGAATTAGAACTTATACTTTATCTCTTTTTGGTTATTTCCGGTGTGGTAGCTTTAGAAGTAAAAGATATGCTGGTTGCCGTAGTAATGATGTCTGTGTTTAGTTTTATAATGGCACTTCTGTTTATTTCGATGGGAGCAGTTGATGTTGGCTTTACCGAAGCCGTAATTGGTGCCGGAGTGACCGGTATCCTCTTTGTCGTAGTTGTCTATCAAACCACAAGAAAATCAGCAGATTGAAATACCTGAAAGCTTTTATAATGGCCTTATTTGCTGCTTTGTTAATTTATGCAGCATCCGACCTGCCCTACCGCGGCGATCCCGGCAACCGTATGCATGATCAAAGAAGTATGGTTGATTCTCCTGTTGCCGGCAACTATTACATTCAAGAAGCCTATCATGATGCTCACACTCCAAATATTGTAACCGTTGTTCTGGGCGATTACAGATCAATTGATACGTTTGGCGAACAGGTGGTAATCTATACTGCAGGCATTATTACTCTTCTTGTTTTAAGAAGATCACGAAGGAGGTTTTCATGAGAAGTCAGTTTAACAGCCCCATTATTGTTCTTGGAGCTCGTTTTCTCGCTCCTTACATCATGGTATTCGGGCTTTATGTAATTTTTCACGGACACTACAGTCCCGGCGGTGGTTTCCAGGGCGGTGCATTGTTAGCAGCGGCCATTTTGTTGATACGCGTAGCAACCGGACGCCGGGTTTCTCGATTGCTAATAAAGGAATTTGCAACCACTCCGCTGGCGGTTATAGGGGTCTTAATCTATTTTGCAACTGGATTCGCCGCAATGATCACCGGGGGTTATTTCCTGGATTACGGACAACTGCCTATCCCCGGAATGGAACCGATGTGGCTCAGATATACTGGTATTTTAATTATTGAAGTAGGTGTTGGGTTGGCCGTTGCAGCAATTCTTGTCATGATTTTTGACAATATGGTAAAGGGGGAAGACTATGCTTGATTTCTTATTTGGACATTACGCATACTGGTTTACTATAATTCTACTCTGTATTGGCCTGTATGGAATGCTTTTTAAAAAGAATTTGATTAAAAAAACCATCGGACTGGCAATTCTACAGGCAGCAATAATCTTGTTTTTCGTATCTGTAGCATCAAAGGTGGATGCAACTGTACCTGTTTACGATTCTTCGATTCCAGTTGAACAGGTTGCAAATTATATGAACCCCCTGCCCCATACTCTCATGCTAACGGCTATTGTTGTAGGCGTGGCTACACTTGGAGTGGCATTTACACTTCTGATTGCCATCTACAACCGGTATCAAACATTGGATGAACAGGAACTGATAAAAAAGATCCATGATTGAAACACAACTTCCTGCTCTAATTGCTTTAGCGTTTGTACTGTTTGCAGTACTTATACCGGTTTTTGGTCTCTTTAACCGAAAACTCTCCCAGCCACTTGCCGTAGTTGGTTCAGGTTTGGCAGCTACCTTATCACTTTTCGGCTTCATCAATTATCTGAACAACGGGGCAATACGCTACTTTTTTGGCGGATGGCAACCACCGATTGGCATTGAGTTTGTTTATGATGGCCTCTCCTCTTTTATGGTATTGGTTATCAATTCGGTAGCGTTGTTAATATTGATTCATTCAAAACATATTTCAAAAAAGGAATATCCTGGCAAGGAGATGCCTTATTTTACAATGACCATGCTGATGATGCTCGGCTTCAACGGGATGGTGCTTACCGGTGATCTGTTTAACTTCTATGTATTTCTTGAAATATCGTCACTTGCCAGCTATGCACTGATTTCTATCGGTGAAAAACAGGCGCCATTTTCTGCATTCCGTTATTTGATTATCGGTACTACCGGCGGAACACTCTATCTGTTTGGACTCGGATTTCTTTACACCGTCACTGGCACACTTAATCTAATAGATATGTCTGCAATGCTTCCAATGGTTGCCGACAATACTGCAGTCGTTGCCGCATTAATTTTAATGATTGTTGGAATTGGCGTAAAAGCTGCCCTCTTTCCCATGCACGGCTGGTTACCCGATGCTTATACCTATGCCTCGTCCAGTTCCACGGCACTCATCGCCCCAATTGGCACAAAGGTTGCTGCCTATATGTTATTCAGAATTGTCCTCTATCTCTTTGGGGTTGATCTTATGAATGCCGTTGCACCACTCACTACCGTCATTGGTGTACTGGCATGTCTCGGAATTTTATACGGCTCAATAATGGCCATTGCGCAAACCGAACTGAAGCGGATGCTGGCATTTAGTAGTATCTCACAGATTGGATATATCATCATGGGATTGAGTTTGGCAAATCCATTTGGTTTCGCCGGTGCACTGTTGCATGTAGTTAATCATGCCGTGATGAAAGCGTGTCTATTCCTGGTTTCCGGAAATTTAAGATTGAAAGAAGGTCACACAAACATCACACGTTTCGATGATTCCTTCCGTAAAAAGTACCCCTGGTCGATGGCTTCGTTTACGGTTGCAGCTATCTCCATGGTTGGATTACCACCCCTCGCCGGATTTTTTAGCAAGTGGTACCTCGCACTTGGAACCATCGACAACGAGAATTGGCTCTTTTTAGCTGTGATTCTGATCAGTTCGCTGCTGAATGCGGTTTACTTTTTTAGAATTTTGGAAAAAGTATATATGAAAAATCCTGATGTAGCTGATCAAAAAGAAAATATTGAAGTAACAAACAATGAGGTTTCTGCAAGCATGTTGACTCCAACGATGATTTTAGCAATCAGTCTTTTTGTTATTGGATTCGCAAATGCTGCTATTGTTGGATTTCTGATGGGTATTTTCCCGATGCAATGAAAAAATATAAACGTAATATACGGTTGAAGAACTTGTTGAAGTGTGTCCCCCTTCGAAGGGGGCAATGGGGGATGATTTATAGTGATGTTGATGGGTTATTTGAATTATTAATGAACACAACATTACGAAGGTCATCCCCCTGCTCGCTTGGCTCACTTCCCCCTTCAAAGGGGGATTTTTTAAGATCTCACAAAATGCCATATGACATTTAAAAAGAAATTTTATTAACGATAAATGGCTAACTCTATCGTCCCTTTACTGGCAATTTTAATATCACTGGCTGCCGTGCCTTTGATCTTATTCAGTTCGTCGAAGCCTAACCTTCGCGAAGGCTGGACGATCCTTGCAGGAATCATAAAATTCGGTTTGGTATTATCACTTCTGCCCGGTGCCATTGCCGGACAAACCGTTGAGCTTCACCTATTTGATCTGGCTCCCGGAATGCCGTTTGCTCTCAATGCTGACCCGCTTGGAGTCTTCTTTGCTATCATCGCATCGGGATTGTGGATCTTTACTTCTTTTTATTCGATTGGTTATATGCGGGGTGCCGGTGAGAAAAAACAGACACGATATTTTGCGAGTTTTGCCGTCTGTTTGTCAGCCACCATTGGTATTGCGTTTTCCGCCAACCTACTGACATTTATCGTCTTCTATGAAATGCTGACACTGGCTACCTACCCCCTTGTTATTCACAAGGAAACTAAAAAAGCGATCAATGCGGGACGAAAGTATTTATCATACACACTGACCGCAGGACTTTTGCTGATTGCTGCAGCCGGACTCACATACTACTACACTGGTTCTATCGAGTTTAATCCGGGCGGAATTTTCGCTGACGCCAATGTTTCTCACACAACCATGCTGATCATCTTTATCCTGTTTTTAGGTGGTGTGGGAGTGAAGGCAGGCATCATGCCGCTTCATAGCTGGTTGCCGGCTGCAATGGCTGCTCCTACCCCGGTGAGTGCTCTTCTGCACGCGGTGGCCGTTGTTAAATCCGGTGTGTTTGCAGTTACTCGTGTTGTTGGATATGTCTTTGGCACCGATGTCATGGCATCTTACGGCCTAAACGATATTCTAATTGTCTTGGCCGGAGCAACGATAATTCTCGCATCGCTACTCGCTTTTGCCCAGGATAATTTAAAACGTCGGCTGGCATACTCAACGGTTGGACATTTGTCCTATATCGTTCTTGGGATAGCACTTTTAACGCCCCTGGGAATGCAGGGTGGAATCATGCACATTGCTGCACACGCCACAATGAAAATCACTCTATTTTTCTGCGCTGGTGCGATTTATGTAAACCTGCATCGCGAAAACATCAGCCAGTTAAATGGAATTGCAAAAGTAATGCCCTGGACCATGGCAGCGTTTACCATCGGTTCCATGGGGCTCGCCGGTGTTCCGCCACTTAACGGTTTTGTGAGCAAGTGGTTCCTGGCTATGGGATCTCTACAGGGAGATATGGTATTACCGCTTATTATCTTAATTATTAGTGGACTTCTGAATGTTGGCTATTTCTTCCCCATTATTCAGCGGGCCTATTTTAGAAAAGGAGAAGGACTTGAGAAATATGGAGAAGCTTCACCTTTCATGGTTGTTCCGCTTTTTGGAACCGCCGTTTTATCAATTTTATTCGGATTGTTTCCGAACCTGTTTTTTAGCTTTTTTGATTTGGCGACCTCTATCGCAGGAAGTTTATTTGCGGGAGGTTAAGATGTTCATTTTTAATCAAACAGAACTATGAAAACCTGGCACTGGATTGTTTTGGGAGTATTGGCTCTCATAACCCTGATCCTCGAGTTTACGGTTTTAGCGGATTATCACCATCATTGGTGGAACTCCATTCCACTATTTTATGGAATTTTTGGATTCCTGGGATGCGTGTTCACCATCTATATAGCAAAAGGATTGGGCAAACTGTTGATCTATAGAAAAGAAGGATATTATGATCGTTGATCTGTTATTCATACCGGCCGTTGTGATGATCCTGGGAGCATTTTTACTTCCATTGCTTCCGGAAAAAACGCGGTCCTCAGCATTTTTGGTGTTCCCGTTGATTGCATTGGTATCGCTTTGGCAATATCCAAATGGTTTAACGATGTCATTAGTATTCGGGGTATACGAACTGATACCTGTCCACGTGGATGCTCTCAGCAGAGTATTTGGAATTGCATTTTCTCTTGTAACGATTATTGGCGGAGTCTATGCATTGCACTTGAAAGATGTAGGTCAGCAAAGCTCGGCACTTGTTTATGCAGGTGGCGCTTTGGGGGTTACATTTGCCGGTGATTATTTCACTCTTTTTGTCTTTTGGGAGTTGATGGCAGTCAGTTCTGTGTACCTTATCTGGGCACGAAAAACGGCCGAAACGGATCGCGCCGGAATGCGTTATCTGATCGTCCATATGTTTGGCGGAGGACTATTGATGACGGGAATTCTGTTACATTTCTCTCACACTGGTTCTTTGCTGATTGAAAGTCTGCCCTATCGATTTACTCTGCCCTCAACGCTGATGCTTCTGGGAATTGCCGTAAACGCAGCCGTCCCTCCCCTGCACGCATGGCTGGCTGATGCATATCCCAAAGCAACGATCACCGGCGCTATATTTATGTGCGCTATCACAACCAAATCTGCCGTCTATGTAATGATTCGACTGTTCCCTGAATGGAGCATTCTAATTGGGATCGGTGTGATGATGGGAGTTTACGGGACAATTTTTGCTCTCATCTCAAATGATATTCGACAGATTCTTTCCTACTCCATTGTCAGCCAAATTGGTTATATGGTTGCAGGCGTAGGAATCGGGTCGGAAATGGCGCTGAATGCGTCCGCTGCTCACGCCGTAAACAATGTTTTGTTTAAGTCTCTTCTCTTTATGGGTGCCGGTGCGGTGATTTATGTAACGGGCAGAAGTAAACTCACAGAACTCGGCGGACTCGCAAACAAAATGAAAACGGTCGTTGCTCTCTACATGGTTGGTGGCTTAGCCGTTTCAGGAGCACCTCTTTTTAATGGATTCACAAGTAAAACAATGGTCGTAAGTGCAGCCGGAGAAGCTCATCTTGAATGGGGGATGCTGTTATTAACGATCGCTTCCATCGGCTCTTTCCTTCACAGCGGTTTGAAACTGCCTTACTTTACATGGTTCGGCGAGGCCAAAGAAGAGATTACCGATCTCAAACCAATACCAAAAAACATGATTGCCGGAATGGGAATTGGGGCTTTTTTCTGTATCCTCATTGGCCTTTATCCGAATGTGCTTTACAGTCAACTGCCATTTCCTGTAGAGTACCATCCGTATGATGTATACCACCTCGTGGAGATGGTTCAGATACTTGTCTTTGCATTCATCGGCTTCTGGCTCTTCAGAAACAAATTTGCCGGTACTGAAAACATTCTTTTAGATTTCGATTGGTTCTATCGAAAAGCCCGACCCCTGACTGAAAAAGTATTCGTCACAAATGTGGATAGGTTTTACGGCTACGCAGAAAATGCTACACTTTGGCTGGCCGGTTTTATGACTGAAAAATTCAAAGATCCCCTTGTTTGGCTTAATCCATTCACAGATACGCAGCAAGAATCTGCAAAATACAGTCATGCTGTGGAAGTTGTCATGAGCTTTATACTTCTCAGCTTTGTGGTATTCGCGATTATCTATTTTGTCTGATTGGTTCAGTTACTTCCATTTATTTTATAGATGAGTCCCTGACTCTTGTAATCTTTAAAACTGCCATTCTTAAAGAAATCTGTCATTTTTTAAACTGAAATTTGAAAAAATGTCAATTTGAATCGCATAAATTTGACATTTTTTTCATGATATTGGCATTGGCATATATTTTGTATTCACCAATACTGAAGTAGAAAAGAGATAACGTGATTTAAAAAAAACGGAGGTGAAGAGTTATGTTGACCAAAAATTTTCCAACAATGCCTGAAGATCAGAATGGAAACAGACCTGAAAGTTTTACTGACCTGATGGATCAGATGTTTGATAAAATGTCTACCATGAACAGAGATCGGTTTGTACCGAAAATGGATGTAGCAGAGACAGATTCAACATTTGAAGTAACACTTGCTCTGCCTGGCATGGATAAAGAAGACATTAATATTGAGATTGAAAACAGCGTGCTAACTGTGAGCGGAGAACGCAGTTGGAAAGAAGAAGAAAAAGAAAACGGCCGTAGATATCACAGAGTTGAGACCGGTCGTGGTAAATTTAGCCGTGCTCTGTCATTGCCCAACATTGTTGACAGCGAACATGTGGATGCAACTTTTACAAATGGTGAACTTCATATCACCATCCCAAAACTCGAAGAAAAAACAGCAAAGAAAATTGAAATTTCATAAATACTAAAAAACCGGAATTTGATTAATTGAAACCGCAGTTCGTAGCTGCGGTTTTTTATTTTAAAAGACACTTAAAGTTTACTCCTCACTACAATTTATCCTATTTTAGGCGATATGGGTTTATTATTATTTTATTTGGCACTTGCAATTGGAGTCTCCTTTCTATGCTCTATCCTGGAGGCGGTATTATTATCAATTACACCTTCATACATCGCCGTACTTGAAAAACAGGGACATGCCTCCGGTAATATTTTACGATCATTAAAAAAAGATATCGACAGGCCGCTCTCAGCCATTTTAAGTCTTAATACCATTGCTCATACTATTGGTGCTGCGGGTGTGGGAGCCCAGGCACAGGTTGTTTTCGGGAATGCATATGTTACGGCTACGTCCATAATTTTAACACTCGCTATACTCATATTCTCTGAAATTATACCCAAGACACTTGGGGCTACGTATTGGAAAAAACTGTCAGGTTTTGCTGCAAAAACAACCAAAGGTTTAATCATTATAACTTACCCGCTTGTACTGCTTTCAAAAGGAATAACAAATCTACTCTCAAGCGAAGAAAAACAGCCCTCTGTTAGCAGAGAAGAGTTTAGCGCATTGGCTGATATAGGACATAAAGAGGGTATTTTTGAGGAGGAAGAATCCAATATTTTTAAAAATCTGATTAGATTTAATTCTCTTCGTGTAAAAGATATTATGACTCCTCGAATTGTTGTCGTAAAATTTCCAGAGGATTTAACCATTCAAGAGGTTATGAGTTCCAAGGATGATCTTCGTGTTTCCCGAATACCTGTTTATGGAAAAAATGAAGAAGACATAACCGGTTATGTTCTCAAAAATGACATCTACCTGAATTACTCTGAAGGAAACGAGGAAAAAAAACTGAAGGATATCAAACGGGAAGTCTTGATTTTACCTGAAAATATCTCCATTAAAACTTTATTTGAACGTCTGTTGGAATCACAAGAACATATAGCTGTTGTAGTTGATGAATATGGTGGGTTCTCCGGGGTTGTAACCATGGAAGATGTTGTGGAAACATTGCTTGGAATGGAAATTGTTGATGAGATTGACGCCATTGACGATATGCAAAAATTGGCCCGCCAAAAATGGAGAGAACGCGCCAAGCGTCTTGGAATTCCTCTTCCGGGATCGGTAAAAGAAGAAAAGAATTCAGGCTAATGGAATCAGTTTGGTTAGCTTTATGATTATACACCTCTACCACAGGCCTATCTCAAAAAGAGTCTTCATACTTTGGTAATTATTAACCGCTCTTTATACTCTTTATTTTCGAATTGACGGGGATGTTTGGGATATATATCCAAACTTAAAAGCTTACTATTCACCTTTTCAATTGATACTTCACGAAGTTCCAGATAGGTGTTCAGTTCAATGTTGGTATGATCAAAACGAAGCTGAATTTTTCCGTTTCCGGCCCAAAAACAATTTAGATTTACAGGACAACGTAGTGCACGGGGGAATTTCGCAATCTTTTACTTCGACACTCAAATTTGTGCTATAACCAATCTCCTATATATACTATAATATCAATCATTTAACATATATTTTACATTATTTTTTGAATAATCCGGGTTTAAGGTTTTCTTTTTGGATTCTTACACGTTCAATACGATCTTCAATATGGAAATTGAAAAATTCTTGATTGATGATAATTATTGTAATGGGTGTATCGGGATGTGGAAAGAGTACAATTGGCCAACTTTTGGCATCCCATTTAAACCTGCCTTTTTATGATGCTGATGATTTTCATCCGGAAGCTAATGTTGAAAAAATGCGTACCGGCATCCCTCTCACGGATCAAGATCGAAAACCCTGGCTGGAAAACCTGAATGCATCAATGAAAAAATGGAATAGGAAAGACGGGGCTATTCTTGCCTGTTCTGCTCTTAAAAAATCTTACAGAGAGTTATTGAAGAAAGATTTTAACGAGAATGAAGTGGTTTTCATCTTCCTGGACGGTTCCAAAAAACTGATATCAGAACGTCTAAAAAAACGAAAGGGACATTACATGCCGCCCGACCTGCTTACTTCACAATTCAGAGCATTGGAAAAACCAGAAGACGCTATAAGAGTATCGATCGATCGCAAACCGGAAAAAATTGTCGAAAAAATACTTTCCAAACTTCCTATAAACAATTCGACTGGTTATAATTAAACTCATCATGTACCAACATTTTCAAACAGTCTATAAACATTTCATATTGAATCTTTCTTTGGTAGCTAAGAATTCCAATCAAAAATTTTAACACAGTAAACATACAGATGAACAGCTTACAAATAGGTATTTATGGCCTTGGGGTTATGGGCCGAAACCTGGCTTTAAATCTTGAAGATAACGGTTTTTCAGTGAGTGTTTTCAACCGAAAAGCTCCGGGTGAAGAGACAATTGTTCAGGATTTTATGAAGGCCGAAGGACAAGACAAGAATTTCTATGGGGCAGATTCACTGGTAGGGTTTATTCAATCGCTCGAATCACCCAGAAAAATTTTACTGATGGTAAAAGCCGGTAAACCGGTTGACCAGGTATTGGAGAGTCTTATACCACACCTCGATAAAGGTGATATAATTATTGACGGTGGAAATTCATACTACAGAGATACTATACGTAGGATTAATAAACTTCAATCCGATGGGGTCCAATTTGTTGGTATGGGAGTATCTGGTGGTGAACAAGGCGCCCGTTTTGGCCCAAGCCTGATGCCTGGCGGATCGCATGAGGCATGGCCCGAGATAAAGCCTTTCTTTGAAAATATTGCAGCAAAAGCATTTGATGGTACACCTTGCTGCAGATGGGTAGGCGAGGGTGGAGCCGGTCATTTTGTAAAGATGGTTCACAACGGAATTGAATACGCTGATATGCAGCTGCTTGCAGAGGTTTATCATATCCTGAAAGAATCGCTGGGTATGCAAGCCGCCGAAATCGGCAGACTTTTTAAGTTGTGGAATGAAACCTCCTTGAACAGCTATCTGATGGAGATTACATCTAAGATTTTTATGGCTACCGATGATGACGGAGAACCCCTGGTTGAAAAAATACTGGATTGTGCCGCCCAAAAAGGTACGGGGCGATGGACCGCAATTGAAGCTCTCCAGCACAATGTTGCCCTGCCGGGAATTTCGCAAGCTGTTTTTGCACGTTTCTTTTCCAATTTAGTTGAGATACGAAATGAATTTTCAGAAACACAGAATTCAATTAGTGCTGCTTCTTTCAACAGGGAAGAGCTGATTGAAAACCTGGAAAAAACATTACTTGCCTGCCGTTTAACTGCTTATGCTGAAGGATTTTTTATGATCTCCTCAGTAAGTGATGAGTTTGAATGGGATATCAATTATTCTTCAATTGCAAAAATTTGGCAGGGCGGCTGCATTATCCGGTCAGTACTTCTTAAAGAGATCGAACAGGTTTTTCAGAAAAAACCCAATCTCAAACATCTCTATCTTTTTGATGATTTTTCTGAACAGTTATCAGAACTGCAATCGGGATGGAGATCTGTGGTCAGCCATGCCATCAATTCCGGCATACCTGTACCCTGTATGTCTGCTTATATGAGCTTATATGACACACTTCGATCTAATACTCTGCCTGCAAATTTAATACAGGCACAACGTGATTTTTTTGGAGCACATACATACGAACGAATCGATAAACCCAGGGGACAGTTCTTCCACACCGACTGGGAAAATCAATAATAAACCTCAAATTTATGGAAAATTTTCAGCTATTAGCTGCTACCATTCTTGGAATTGCACTCCTCCTGCTTTTAATAACAAAATTTAAAGTTAATGCTTTCATCTCCCTGCTCATTGCCAGTGTTTTTGTAGGCATTGGTGCCGGAATGCCCGCCACAGATGTGCTTACCAGCATGCAAGAGGGAATGGGCGGAACATTGGGTTTTGTGGCAACTGTAGTGGGTCTTGGAGCCATCTTCGGACAGATCCTGGAGCACTCCGGCGGGGCAGAATCAGTAGCGCGTACACTCATTCGTAAGTTTGGGCGCGATAAAGCCTCCTGGTCAATGGTTTTCACCGGATTTGTTGTAGCTATTCCTGTTTTCCTGGATGTTGGTTTTATAATTTTAGTACCGCTCATCTACGCACTCTCACGAGATACGGGTAAATCACTCCTCTATTATGGAATTCCTCTTCTTGCCGGTTTGGCCGTTACTCATGCATTTATTCCCCCAACTCCCGGTCCTATTGCCGTAGCAGATATTTTGGGTGCAGATTTAGGATGGGTGATACTGTTTGGCTTTATTGTTGGAATACCTACAGCGATCCTTGCAGGACCTGTATTTGGAAAATATATCGCGAATAAAATTCATGTACCTGTTCCGGATTATGTGGAAATGGTTGAGCATGAAGAAGATCAAGATGAAGATCTACCCTCTTTCACCCTTCTACTCCTGATTATATCAGTACCGTTGATTCTTATTTTAGGCAATACCATTACAGAAGCACTTCTTGACCAGGCCGTGATAGAACCACGATTTTGGACAGAAGCTGTCATTTTTATCGGGCATCCATTTAGTGCTCTTACAGCTGCCGTGCTTATTGCCATGTACTGGTTGGGGGTTCGAAGAGGAACAACCCGGGAACAACTATCTGAGTTGAGTATGGAAGCGATGAAGCCTGCGGGTGTTATTATTTTGATTACCGGTGCCGGTGGCGTTTTCAAACAAGTTTTGGTGAACAGCGGCGTAGGTGAAATGCTGGCAAACGGTATGGCCGATTTTGGATTGCCTCTTATAGTCCTGGCATGGTTAATTGCACTTGCGGTCCGGGTGACTCAAGGTTCAGCCACTGTGGCAATGATTACGGCTGCCGGAATCCTCTCACCAATTCTAATCTCTTTTGATGTAAGCGAGCCGCACAAAGCCCTGATAGTTTTAGCAATTGCAGCAGGCGCAACAACTTTATCTCATGTTAATGACAGTGGATTTTGGCTGGTGAACCGATACTTTGGAATGAGTGAAAAGGATACCCTAAAGTCATGGACAGTCATGGAAACGATTATCTCTGTGGTTGGCTTTGCCCTTGTGTTTGCTCTGAGTTTTATCGTTTAATAACAACGTTTAAGGAAGTAGTCGTATTTGTTTCTTATTACATTCAAAGTAGTGGGTTTGAATGTAATAAAACTCCACCTTCAAGAGCTCTCATATTTATTCTGTATTGCAATTTTCTGTCAAGTTATAAGAGGAAAGCCTTCACAATTACATAGCAAACCCACAGAAAAACTTTAGAAAAGAGTAACGGCTTATCTAATGTTGCAGCTATTACCAACGCAAGAGATTAACCTGCGTGATATCTACAGATAGATTGTTTCTGAAGATAGCCAGAATAATAGCAAGCCCAATAACAGCTTCCGCGGCGGCTACTGCCAGGGAAAAGAATACAAGTATTTGTCCGGTTACATCTCCATGGAAAGAACTGAACGATATAAGTGTCAGATTGACTGCATTGAGCATCAATTCCACACACATAAAGATCACAATTGCATTTTTTCGAATAAGTACGCCAATCAAACCAATAGTAAAAAGAACTGCACTTAATGCTAAATACCAATCAATCTCAATCATTCTGATACTCCGTTATTACTTTTTTTGTATTGCGCAATCATAAGTGCACCAACAACTGCTGCGGTTAGCAGAATAGCAGTCATTTCAAATGCAAACAGGTAATCTGTGTAGAGCACATCGCCAAGTGCTTCAACTGTACCGGCCGTTTGCATATCGGGTGAGATTTCAGGCAGAAATTCAACCACACCTTCCAGGCTGTAAAGAATCAGGCTGAGAACGACTACCCCAAGAAGAAACGCTGAAATATATTTGGCGCGTACTTTACTAAAAAGTGATTTTTCATCATCCAAATTCAACAACATAATGACGAAGAGAAAAAGCACCATAATGGCACCTGCATACACTAAAATTTGAATCAATGCCAGAAATTGTGCTTGCAACAACAGGTAAATCCCAGCTATGGAAACCATGTTGAGTACCAGAAAAAGTGCACTGTTTACAGTGTTTTTGTTGAGAACCATTCCCAACCCCGACCCGATAGCCAGAACCGCTAAAAATATAAAAGTAAATGTATCCATTCTTATTGTTTAATTATACAAGCGTTAAGGTACCCAAATTTAAAAATGCCATCAAGCGAATTGAGGCTTTTTCATTATTAAAAAAAATAGATCAACCCTACAATGCCCACAACCCAACAGTAGTAGGAAAAATAATAGAACTTAGCATTCTTCAACAATCGCACAAGATAACTAAGAGCCAGGTAACCGGAAATAAAGGAGGTAAAAAACCCAGCTACAAGTGTTATAACAGCTGCTGTTTCAATACCAGTTTCCATCAGGTCTAACAAAGCGAGCAGCATTGCACCGGCAAGAACAGGTAAAACCATCAAGAAAGAAAAATTGGCAACTTCTTCTCGCCTCATTCCGGAAAAAAGTCCAATCGAAATTGTTGATCCAGCACGACTTATTCCGGGAATAATAGCAAAGGCCTGGGCTATTCCCATCAATAAGCTGCGAACTCCGTTTACCTCTTTTTGAGGTTCTGTTACAAATTTTGTTGAAAATAGAAGTGTGCCAGTCACTATCAACATACAGGATACAAAAAACGGGTTCATAAAAAGTTGTTCAATGTTATCCTGCATCGTAAAGCCTACAATCATGGCCGGAACCATACTAATCAGAATAAACAAGCAAAATTTTACATTAGAGTTAGTCTTATACAAACCACTTTTTAAACCCCGTGGCGTAACACTTTTAAACAGATCACCGAGAATTTCGGAAATTAGTTTTCGATAGTATAATACAATACTACAAAATGAACCGAAGTGAACAACAATCTCAAATGTAATACCTGTTTCAAGTTCTCGGCCAAAGAGCGATTGAGCTAACACAAGATGGCCGGAACTGCTCACGGGAAGAAACTCAGTAATACCCTGTAGAATCCCCAAAAAAATTGCTTGAAATAAATCCATTTATAAATCTGTTATAGCCGGTATGACAACCTTCTAAAAGTTTTGAAATTTATTGTTTTGAAGGATCAAAATTTTGCAGCTGATCATTATTATTCGTTCATTATAAACCGCTTTTAAGAGTTTGAAAAGATAGCAATTTGAACATCAACATCTAACTGAAATTTGATATATGAGTACTTCTGTTGATATGCAGGCGCTGGGTGAAAAAATTGAAAAACACAGTGCATTTATTGATGATATTTATTCTGAACTAAATAAAGTAATCGTTGGTCAACGTTACATGATTGACCGCCTCTTGATTGGACTTCTGGCCGATGGGCACGTGCTTCTTGAGGGTGTCCCGGGACTTGCAAAAACTCTTACAGTTTCTTCGCTGGCAACAGTCATTAACACAAAATTTCAGCGAATCCAGTTTACACCCGACCTTCTTCCCGCAGACTTGATCGGTACACTGATTTATAATCAGAAAGAGATGAAATTTACGGTAAAGAAAGGACCGATTTTTTCAAACATTGTTTTGGCAGATGAGATCAACCGTTCGCCGGCAAAAGTTCAAAGTGCTTTATTGGAAGCGATGCAGGAGCGGCAGGTAACTATTGGAGAAGAGACGTTTAAACTTGAAGTGCCATTTCTTGTTCTTGCCACCCAAAATCCTGTAGAGCAGGAAGGAACATACACACTGCCAGAGGCCCAGGTAGACCGGTTTATGTTAAAACTGAAAATTGGATATCCGTCTAAAAGCGAAGAACTTGAAATTATGCGGCGAATGGCCAAAACCGGGAAGAAAATGGAACTGAAGCACGTAGTAACTCCGGAACAGATCCTGGAAGCTCGAAAAGTGATCAACGAAATCTATGTAGATGAAAAAGTAGAACATTATATTGTGGATCTCATCTTCGCGACCCGAAACCCCGAAGATTACAATATCACTGAGTTGGATGATTTAATCTCCTTCGGCGCATCACCGCGTGCTTCGATTAATATGAACCTTGCTGCTCGAGCTCACGCATTTATGCAGCACCGTGCTTATGTAACCCCGGAAGACGTTAGAACAGTAACTCTTGATATTTTACGCCATAGAATTATTCCAACCTTTGAAGCGGAAGCCGAGAATATAACCACGGAAGATATCATCAAAAAAATTCTTTCTAACGTACAGGTTCCATAAATTCTCTTTCTTCAAAAGACTGTTCTTATCTGGTGTGGTCAAATTCAATTTTGACTTAACTAATCCCGTTTCGTTGTCTCATTACTTGATTAACAGCTAAAGATCATTCAATAAAAGAACAGGTTCTGCATAGAATTCGGGCATTTTCTGTAGGCTCTATTCTTCTTTTTAATTTATCTCCTCCTTTGAGTACTTTTACATCTATATTTTTTTCTTTCCTATACCAATTTAACACGGATAACGCGTTTACCGGTTGACCAGAAAAGTGACCATGAAGTTTTTGCATTTCCCATCACATCGGGCGGAACTCCTTTTGAGCGGTAAACGTATCATAGATATAACTTTAACAGCATTGTAGACTGTCATCATTTTCATTAAACTGATCAAGAAGAATGTAGAGTAACCTGTAAATATGGTATTGAATTGTATATTAGCAGATATATATTTAATTATTTTTTAATTGACACTTTTTAAAAAATTAAAATATCTATTTTAAAATATTATACTTGACATAAGGCAATTTTAAGTATTTCTTATTTATAGTGTCTATAAAATTAGATCGTAACTCATAATTATAAAATTATGAAAATTAACATTGTACCAAGATCTAAAATTAAGTTTTCAAGAAAAAGCAGATCTAAGTACCAAAAATTACGGGAGGCCATCTCTAAGCTCAAACCAGATGGTGATGCAATACGGGTTGAATATTCTACAAATAAAGAGTTGAACTCAATACGGAATGTAGCTTACACCTACAACAGGAAGACAGGCAGTAACGTAAAAAGTACAACAAATGCTTCTAAAGATGCTGTGTTTTTCTTTATAGAAGAGCAGTAGGAATCTCTTTTAAAGATAAAAAAAAGGCCTCCTGTGTAACAAGAGGCCTTTATCAATAAATATTGAGTAGCGTAACTTAGTTATCGCCGTTCTTCTCTTTTTCAGCAAGTTTATCTGCCAATCCAGAAACTTCACCTAAAGTAGGTGTTCCTGTTTCAACATCCTCAGGTTTCTTGGATGGTTTTTTAGATTTTGGCTTTTTCTTCTTCACATCCTCTTCAAGTTGTGAAAGTTCGATAGTCTTGCTTGACTCTTCAAACTCAACGACAAAACCTTCAATCTTATCGCCTTCGTCGAAGCTTTCTTTCAAGTCTTCAACAGGTTCTTCAAGCTTACTTCCGGCAAGAAAAGCGTCAACGCCCAGATCCAATTTCACAAACATTCCTTTGTCGGTGATCTTGGAAATTTCGCCTTCTACTTTTGAGCCGATTCCGTACTCTTCCGCGTATTTCTCCCACGGATTTTCCTGTACTTGCTTGTGTCCGAGTGTGATTCGCCGGTTGTCAAAATCAACAGCCAGAATTACAACCTCAATCTCTTGCCCTTTATCGACAACCTCGTTCGGGTGCTCAACTTTTTCAGTCCAGCTCAGGTCAGAAACGTGGATAAGTCCGTCAATTCCCGGCTCGAGCTCCACAAACACACCAAAGTTAGTGAGGTTTCGAATTTCTCCTTTGTGGGTTGATCCAATTGGATACCTGTCCAGAAGATCTTCCCAGGGATCTTTCTCAAGCTGCTTCACACCAAGAGAAATTTTCTTCTCATCTTCGTTAATATTCAGAATCACACATTCAATAATGTCGTCTTTCTGAACCAATTGTGATGGGTGCTTAATATGTTGAGTCCAACTCATTTCACTAATGTGAATCAAGCCTTCAACACCTTTCTCAAGCTCTATAAATGCACCATAATCGGCAATGGAAACCACACGTCCCTGAACTCTCATGTTCTCGGGATATTTCTCAAAAATATCATCCCATGGATGTGGCTGAAGTTGCTTCAATCCGAGAGAAACTCGTTTCGATTCTTCATCAAAGTCGATAACAGCAACGTTCATTCGCTGATCAAGTTTAACGATCTCTTCGGGATGTTCAACACGGCCCCATGAGAGATCTGTAATGTGCAATAATCCATCTACACCTCCAAGGTCGATAAAGACACCAAAGTCGGTAATATTTTTCACGATGCCTTCGAGAACCTGACCGGCTTCGATGGTTTCGAGAATTTCCTGGCGCTGATCTTCAAGGTCAGATTCGATAAGAGCTCTGTGTGAAACAACAACGTTTTCAACTTGCATGTTGAGCTTCACAACCTGGAATTCCATGGTTTTGCCAACATACGCGTCGAAGTCCCGAACAGGGCGAACATCAATTTGTGATCCGGGAAGGAAAGCGTCAATTCCAAATACATCTACGACCATACCCCCTTTAATACGCCGCTGAATATATCCCTCAATAACTTCACCGGTTTCATAAGAGCTTTCAAGGTTTTCCCAGGCCTGGAGAATGTCTGCCTTTTTACGGGAAAGGATCAACTGACCTTCTCTGTCTTCAACTTTATCAAGAAAAACTTCTACTTCATCACCCGGTGCAAGGTTTTCTAATACTTTATCTGAAAATTCGTTTGCCTGAACAATACCTTCGGATTTAAATCCGATATCAACGATCACATATTTTTCATCAACAGAAACAACAATTCCTGTAACAATCTCTTTTTCTTCAATTTCACTGAGTGTATTCTCATACATACCGGCCAGCTCATGAAACTCTTCATCTGTATAATCTTCAGATGCAGCCTGGAGTTGATCAAATGTGTAGGTATCTCCATCTACCTCGCCGGTAAAGGTTGGTATCGATTCTTCAGATCTCTCTCTGTCTTCTGTTTCTTCTTCTTCGGTTGCTTCTTCTGCAACGGCTTCTTCACTTTCGGTTGTTTCTTCAACTTCCTCTTCAGTTGCAACAGCAGTCTCAACTTCTTCTTGTTGTTCTTTGTTTTTGTTTACGTCTTCTGTCATTTAATTACCTGTTAAATACTACTGCATTTCGACTTTCGAAATACAGGGTTTAATTATTGTTTTAGTTTAAGTTTCTTTCTGATAATAGTAGTCATTTCCTTCAGTTGTTCTTCAAATGTCTTGCCGGTCGTATCAATTAATATTGCATCTGCATCTTTTTTGAGCGGATCGGCAGCCCTGTTGCTATCTTTGTGATCTCTTTCTATTAAGTTAATTTTTACTTCTTCAAAAGAAATATCAGATCCAACAGAGATCAATTCGCGATATCGCCGCTTAGCCCGTTCTTCCAATGATGCATCCATGTAAAATTTCAAATCCGCGTTAGGAAATACAGCTGTTCCAAGATCCCTTCCATCCGCTATATATGTGTCATGCATAACAAGCTTTCTCATATATTGATTCACGAAGATTCGGGCTTCCGGTTTTGCCGCTATCTCACTTACATGATTTGCAACTCGCTGTGTCCGAATTTTATTTGTGATATCATTTCCATTCACTTTTACATGAAACAGTTGATCACGATATTCGGTTTCCAGGTTAACCTCCGGCAACATGTCAAAGAACTCCGATAAATCAGGTTTATCGTTGTTTAACCACAGAAAAGTAAGTGCTCTGTATAAAGCACCCGAATCGAGATATTGAATATCGAGCAATTCGGCTAATTTTTTTGCGGTAGAACTTTTGCCGGATCCTGCCGGCCCATCGATTACTATGATCATATCAGAGAACAGCTAAATTAAATTTTTTATACTTAATATTCAATCCCTTCTTGTAAGTTGAATACAGAAGCGTTAATTTTATGATTCTGTAAACAAAAAGAGTATTTATAAATTTTATTAATTCGTTATGCCACAGCATAAATCAGCTATCAAACGAATGCGCCAAAACAAGAAGCGCAGATCACACAACAACGCACGTCGTTCTAAAATGCGAACGCTTATAAAAAAAGTGATGGATTCTACTGACAAAGAACAAGCTGAAAAGCATTTAAAAGATGCAGTAAGCTTAATTGACAGACTGGCTGTAAAAAATATAATTCATCCGAATAGAGCAGCACGAAAAAAATCACAGCTTACTACTCACGTAAATAATCTATCGTAACATTGTCTAAAGCCCTTCTTGTTATACTTGACGGTTTCGGAATTGCCGAGAATCCAGAAGTTAGTGCCGTTGAAAAGGCCAGTAAACCATATTTTGATTCTCTCATTAAGAAATATCCCCATGCACAACTCTCTGCAAGCGGAGAAGATGTAGGATTACCAGACGGCCAATTTGGAAATTCCGAGGTGGGACACCTTAATATAGGAGCCGGGCGCATTGTATGGCAGGAACTTTCCCGGATAAACAAATCCATCAGAGACGGAGAGTTTTTCGAAAATGAGATGCTGACCGAGGCTTTCGAAAAGGCCAGAGAAAAAGGAAAAATCCATTTTATGGGGCTTTTTTCGGATGGTGGAGTTCACAGTAATAATGAACACCTGTATGCCCTGCTCAAGATGGCAAAGAAATACGATCTTGAGAACGCTTTTGTCCACGCTTTTACCGATGGGCGAGATACCTCTCCCCACGGCGGTGCAGAATATTTGAAAAAGTTTGAGAAGAAAGCCGACAATATTGGCGTTGGAAAAATTGCTTCCGTTATCGGACGATATTATGCAATGGACCGCGACAACAGGTGGGAACGAACTGAGAAAGCATACGATCTTTTGATTCATGGAAAAGGAGAGGAAGTTGATGAAGCATCAGAAGTTTTTGAGCAGAGTTATGAAAACGATATAACGGATGAGTTTCTTAAACCACACTTAATAAATACACCTGAAAACAGCCGAATTGAAAAAGGCGATGTAGTTGTATTCTTCAACATTCGGGGAGATCGAGCACGGCAGATAACAAAAGCATTCTTCCAGGTTGGAGATATTCCTTTTGAAATGGAGAATCTGGACCTCCATTATGTTACTTTTACCGATTATGATGATACATTTAACTCGTTTGCTCATGTGGCCTTCCCTCCTACCCGTTTAAAAAATACAATCGGAGAGTTTGTCAGCGCAAAGGGACTAAAACAGCTTCGGATCGCCGAGACAGAGAAATACCCACACGTTACTTACTTCTTTAATGGCGGTGAGGAAACACCCAATGACGGAGAGGAACGGATTATGGTACCAAGTCCTAAAGTTGCAACCTACGACCTGCAACCTGAAATGAGCGCTGCTGAAGTTGGTGATAAAGTGGTACAGGGATTGAAAAATGATTTCAGTCTTGTCATTGTAAATTTTGCCAATCCCGATATGGTTGGACATACCGGCGATATGGAAGCCGCCATAAAAGCTGTGGAAACAGTTGATGAACAACTCAAAAAAGTAACTGAAGCAGCTACGCAAAATGGCTATGAAGTTTTGGTTATAGCCGACCACGGGAATGCTGATTGCATGGTTCAGCCAGACGGAAGTGCGCATACAGCTCATACTACAGCCCCGGTACCTGTTGTACTTGTTTCAGAAAGAAATACTGAGCTCAAGAATGGTATTCTGGCCGATGTATCCCCAACTCTTCTAAAAATAATGGATCTGGAGCAGCCAGAAGAGATGACCGGTACTTCGTTGTTTTAAAAAACAATTCACTTCTCGATTTATTCCAAATTCCTTTTTAATTGTTTGCATTTGCATTTTCACCATACTACTTTCGTAGGTGAATGAACTAAAAAACTACTTCACTCGTTACCGTAAAAAATTAGTAACGACAAATCTTTTAGGTCCCACTATGGAGGGTAATTTTTCAAGTAAAGTTCGTGATGTAATTCAATTCAGCCGAGAAGAGGCGCTCCGGTTAGGCCACGATTATATTGGCACCGAGCATCTCATCTTAGGAATTGTTCGATTAGGCGACGGTGTTGCCATTCGAATACTGAAAAATTTGAATTGCGATCTATTTAAGCTCAAAAAAACTATTGAAGACACAGTCCGGGGTACCGGAGGTACGGTTACTGTGGGAAATATTCCTCTCACAAAACAGGCTGAAAAAGTACTTCGTATCACTTACCTCGAAGCAAAATTGTACAAAAGCGATACAATAGGTACAGAACATCTTCTGTTATCTCTCCTGAGGGATGAAGAAAATATAGCTGCTCAAATTTTACAGCAGTTTAGTGTGTCGTACGATGCTGTACGTGAAGAACTTGACATGATTATTTCCGGCAACACCCGGGATACAGATCAGTCTGACACCCGAACCGCAAGTTCTTCTACGCCGCCATCGTCATCTAAAGGTTCACAATCATCCGGTAGTTCACGAGAAAAGAAAATGGAAAAGTCAAAAACACCAGTATTAGACAATTTTGGCAGAGACCTTACTCAGCTTGCTGAGGATGGTAAGCTCGATCCGATTATTGGAAGAGAAAAAGAAATTGAGCGGGTGGCCCAGGTGCTGAGTCGCCGCAAGAAGAATAACCCTGTTCTTATTGGTGAACCGGGAGTTGGAAAAACCGCAATAGCCGAAGGTTTGGCAACCAGAATTAATGAGCGAAAAGTTTCGCGAGTTCTCTATGACAAGCGTGTGATTGCGCTTGATCTTGCTGCACTTGTGGCGGGAACTAAATACCGCGGCCAGTTCGAGGAGCGAATGAAAGCGGTTATGGGAGAATTGGAGAAGACAGAGAATGTTATTCTCTTTATCGACGAACTTCATACCATTGTAGGAGCCGGTGGAGCCAGTGGGTCATTAGATGCATCTAATATGTTAAAACCTGCTCTCGCACGCGGCGAAGTTCAGGCAATAGGTGCAACCACACTGAATGAATATCGGCAGTTTATTGAGAAAGATGGTGCATTGGAAAGACGTTTCCAGAAAATTATGGTTGATCCAACCACTATCGAAGAGACCCTTGAAATTTTAATTCAAATTAAAGGGAAGTACGAGAAGCACCACAGTGTTCGATATGAAAAAGATGCGATTGAAGCATGTGTGAAATTGACGGACCGATATGTGACCGATCACTTTCTCCCCGACAAGGCGATTGATGCTCTTGATGAAGCTGGTGCTCGTGTTCACTTATCAAATATTACAGTTCCCGATCACATTCTGGAGCTGGAAGATGAGATTG
Source organism: Balneolaceae bacterium (assembly GCA_034521495.1). Lineage (NCBI taxonomy): Bacteria > Pseudomonadati > Balneolota > Balneolia > Balneolales > Balneolaceae > Balneolaceae bacterium. Next base: position 59,058 of record JAXHMK010000002.1, on the reverse strand, counting down.
AAAAAACGAGCCAGGAAAAAAATTCTATGGTCAAAAAGCAGCGATTTGAAGAAGCTGCACGTCTCCGTGATACGGAAAAAAGGTTGATCGAAGAGTTAGATCAGGCTCAAAAAGAGTGGGAAAAAGAATCTGAACACATTGTTTATGATGTAACGGATGAAGATGTTGCATCGGTTGTTGCAATGATGAGCGGTGTTCCTGTTAACAAAATCAGCCAGAAAGAGGGACAAAAGCTCTTGAAGATGAAAGAAGAGCTTGGCAAAAGTATTGTTGGCCAGGACGAAGCGATCATTAAACTTACCAAAGCAATTCAGAGAACACGCGCTGGTTTAAAAGATCCGGCACGTCCTATCGGTTCATTTATTTTCCTCGGCCCTACCGGTGTAGGTAAAACCGAAATGGCTAAAGTACTTGCCAAATACCTGTTTGATAAGGATGAAGCCCTCATCCGAATTGATATGAGTGAGTACATGGAAAAATTCAGTGTATCACGTCTTGTAGGTGCGCCTCCCGGTTATGTTGGTTACGAGGAAGGTGGAATTCTGACCGAGAAAGTTCGGAGAAAACCGTATAGTGTAGTTCTTCTCGATGAGATTGAGAAGGCTCACCCGGATGTGTTTAATATTTTGTTACAGATCCTGGATGATGGAATTCTGACTGACAGCCTTGGCAGAAAAGTCGATTTCAGAAACACCATTATCATCATGACGTCTAACATTGGCGCACGTGATATTCGAAATATGGGCAAAGGAATTGGTTTCTCCACAGGAGAAGGAGAATTTGATTACGCTCAGATGAAATCGACCATTCAGGACGCTCTTAAAAAAGTTTTCAACCCTGAGTTTCTGAACAGGATTGACGATGTCCTCACGTTCAGGCCTCTCGAAAGGAAGGATATCTTCAAAATTATCGATATTCTTTCTGATGAGCTGTTCGACAGAATTCGAAATCTTGGATATGAACTCGAACTCACAAAAGGTGCCAAAGAGTTCATCACTGATAAAGGATTTGATCAGAAATATGGTGCACGGCCGCTGAGGCGAGCTATCCAGAAATATGTGGAAGATCCGCTTGCTGAAGAACTACTTGGCGTGGATCATCCCGAGGGATCACTCATCAAAATTAAGATGAATAAATCCCGTGATGGCCTTGCATTCGATTGGACTGACCCGGAAACACCTGTAGCTGAAAACACGAGCGAAGATGATGAACAAAGTTCTCCTTCGGAGGAATCAGAACAGGAAGCGAAAGCCTAATCTGCCCAAGTAAAACAGATCATTTTTGAAAGCACGTGGCCAATGGTCACGTGCTTTTTTTATGCCTTCTCTTTGCTGTTTAAAGTGAGCGAAGTAATCATGTTAAAACAAAGATTTATAACGCCAACGTAACTCATGGAGGGCTTTGCAAAACCGTGGTTATCGGTCAATCTGAACTCGATTCAGATTCTCCATTCGTCTTTATAGCCAGTATCTGGAGATCCTGAATCAAGTTCAGGATGACGGTCAGAGTTTTGCAAAGCCCTCTCATGAAGCGTCTCAGGAAAAAAGAATTTAAAAAGCTACATCAACAAACAGATCACGGTTTAATCCGGAAATTTCATAAGAATTAGAACCGGTTGTTATAATATCTAATCGACTCAAATCTAAAGTAGAAATTGAGAATGGTATCTCATCACGTGCAATTTCCCGCTGAGATATGCTAACAGCCGTAATCTCAGGTTCTTCAATCCTCAATCCATTTCGCGAACCACCGAGGGCGATGATCGTTTGAGCATCGGGATCATACCCTGCAAAAACAATGGAACTCCTGGATGATGCACTTCCAAGACGCTGGCCGCTTGGCACCTCATATACCTGTACCCTGCCGCTTGAGTAGATCGTCAGATGTGTCGCATTTTCACTCAACGTTGCCCCAATCAAATCTTCATCACTTGTAATTTGAAAAAGTTCGTTGCCAAATCGGTCATAAAGATAAACCATACCCCCAGCTGATCCTGCAGTTACAATCGAAATAAACTCACCATTTTTACTTACGCGAACATTCCTGATCTCATCTTCCCTGCTATTGAAAAACACCTCACTGTCCTGTTCGCCATAAACCAACTGAGCTCTCGATCCGGTTTCAGAGCCATACGCTATTACGGGGTTATACAGTACAATCGTACTTCCGGTTGGATCTGATACCAATTGGGATTCCTGTTCTCCTTCTGTACTCCCGGAGCTGTTGGATACCTGGTATGATGTCTCTCCTTTAGCATTCAAAAATGAAAAGTTAGCTACATTATCTCGCAATATAATTGCTCCATTATCAAACTGGTAAGTATCAATGGTATTATCAGATGGAGAGAAAAATTCAAGGTTCTGATCGACAAGTACATCGCCCACTGCGGTATAGCTTGTTAGGTTGATACCATTTCCCCTCTGCAAAAAAGAAGCTCTTTGGTTTGATGATGAAAACGACCATGCCTCTGGATTGGCAATTTGAGCAGACCCCAAAACAAATTGGCTGCCGGTAACTGTTATGGTGCCCTCCCCTGCTGTAAATGTGTTAGCCGTATAAGAACTCTGAGCCGGATCGGGTTCTATTACTAACGTTTGAGCAAATAGTAATGGTGAATAGCTTATTAAAATAAATACTGTGAGAAGAAACTTCATCGAATGAACCGTTAATGTTGTTATATTCAAATTCACTTAAAGAACGAGAATTTTGTAATGAAATGCATTGATGTTCTACTCCATTATTATACCGGTGTACAACCGACCGGTTGAAATTTATGAGCTTCTTGAGAGTCTGACTAAACAAACCTACACAAATTTTGAAGTTCTAATCATAGAGGATGGTTCCCAAAAAACTTCTGAAGATGTAGTTAAGAAATTTTCTGAATTATTGGACATCACGTATTACTATAAAGAAAACAGCGGACAGGGATTTTCAAGAAACTACGGATTTGAGAGAGCGGATGGCGATTATTTTGTAGTATTTGATTCAGACTGCATCATTCCGGAACATTATTTTGAAGCTGTAAATGAATTTTTGGCCCAACACTCTGTTGATGCCTGGGGCGGGCCTGATCGGGCTCATCCATCATTCTCACCTCTTCAAAAGGCCATCAATTTCAGTATGACCTCATTCCTGACAACAGGTGGAATACGCGGCTTAAAAAAGAACCTGGGAGGCTTCCACCCTCGAAGTTTTAATATGGGAATCAGCCGCGAGGTTTATGCAAAAACAGGCGGATACAAGATTACCCGAATGGGTGAAGATTTAGAGTTTAGCATTCGGATTATTAAACATGGATTTAAATCAGTTCTTATTGAAAATGCTTATGTCTACCATAAACGGAGAACAAATTTGCGTCAGTTTTTCTGGCAACTTCACTTTTTTGGGCGGGCTCGCATAAATATCCGAAGATTTTACCCCAATGAGGTAAAACCGGTCCACCTCTTCCCTACTTTGTTCTTTATTGGACTGATTCTCTCAATACTGTTCCTGGTTATGGATATGAATATTTTAAACCAGTTTTATCTGCTGTATGTACTCTACGCTGCTCTGCTTTTTATTAGTTCATTGATCCAGGAAAAAAATATCTTAATTGCCCTTCTATCGATTATCACGTCATTTACCCAACTTTCTGCTTATGCAATTGGATTCCTCTCCGAGCTGTGGAACGATGTAAAAGAATCTGAAATTTAACCCATTTTGAAATTGCAATCAGATTCAAAAACTTTTATCTTATGATTCTTTTGACATTCTGATACAGAAGAGCCTTGTCAGTTATTTTTGACAGGTATTTCGGGGAGTGGCGCAGGCCGGTAGCGCATTCGCTTTGGGAGCGAAGGGTCGCAGGTTCAAATCCTGTCTCCCCGACATTTAGGAAGGTTGAATTGTGAATGTTGAATTCATTGCGGGCGCGATTGTAATTCGCCATTCAACACTCTACAATCTTCATTCCAATTAGCGCCCATAGCTCAACTGGATAGAGCAACGGCCTTCTAAGCCGTAGGTTACAGGTTCGACTCCTGTTGGGCGTACGAAGGTTACTTGATTTGAATGATTGATAAACATTAATTTGTTATACAGATTATTCAGAGGCGAATTTACCAGGCGACATGGCCGAGTGGTTAGGCAGAGGTCTGCAAAACCTCGTACGGCGGTTCGAATCCGCCTGTCGCCTCTTTTTTTTTGAATTATTGATTTGAGATGTGAGATTTGAGATGTGAGATTATTCTTTCATTACTCAAATCTTAAGATCTCATTTCTGATTAGCCGCGTTCGTCTAGGGGTTTAGGACGCCGCCCTTTCACGGCGGTAACACGGGTTCAAATCCCGTACGCGGTACAAACCTTCGCAAAGCGAAGGAAATCACAAATTTCAATATCCAAATTCCAACGTAATCGCTTTTGGAATTTGTAATTTGATGATTGGAATTTTGAAGTATGGAGCTTGTAGCTCAGTTGGTTAGAGCGCCAGGTTGTGGCCCTGGAGGCCGTGGGTTCAAATCCCATCAGGCTCCCTTTTGAGATGTAAAATTCGATTGGCGCAAGCGTCTCGCTTGTGCCCAAAAATAAGAGCACGAGCGAGACGCTCGCGCTATCACATGCTGTGACGATCTGTTCTCACTACTCATATCTCAGCTTCTAACCTGCCGCGTTCGTCTAGGGGTTTAGGACGCCGCCCTTTCACGGCGGTAACACGGGTTCAAATCCCGTACGCGGTACTCTCCAAGATTATTTTAAACTGATTTCTTCCCATCATTTCCAAAAAGCCGTTCAAATCCGTAATAGGGTTTCAAAGGTATCAACTCAAAAGTAATGAGCCCGTTTTTAACGAGAGGCAGAGTTGATAATTTCTTTTTTGCCCGATCAACATCTTTTGCTTCCAAAATCAATACAGCTTCGGGTTTATCATCCCGGAAGTACATCTCACGGATAAATCCCTCCTTGTACAACTCCCATCCTTGTTTGGCTTCATCCCGCAGGTGCGGTACAAAATCTCTCTTGTTGAGTCCTGGTTTTTCTACTTCGATAGCTATAATTCGCATGGTGTTAAGTTTTGGCGGTTCATCCTTTCACCCAAAATTTACACGAATAGATTGTAAAGTTTAAACTTCAGCTGCTTCATAAAAACTGGAATACGGATTTTATAAACAGAAATATTTTTTATTGACAATCATACTCAACCATGGATATTCGATTTAACAGTAGTTCTCCCCTAAATAATGATCAAATCAAGAATATAAATGGATTTCCAAAAATAACAACCTGCCTTTGGTTTGATGACCAAGCCGAAGAAGCAGCCAAGTTTTATACCTCCATCTTTAAAAATTCAAAGATCTTGAAAACCAGTTACTATGGCAATGTGGGCCATGAAATTCACAGACAAAAAGCTGGCACTGTATTAACGGTTGATTTTGAGCTCAACGAACGCTGTTTCCAGGCGCTGAACGGAGGTCCACATTTCAAATTCAATGAAGCGATTTCGCTGGTTGTAAATTGCGAATCCTAGAAAGGGATCGATTATTACTGGGAAAAACTCCCAGTCGATCCACAAGCCGAGCAATGCGGATGGCTAAAGGACAAATACGGGTTATCCTAGCAGATTGTGCCAACCATGATTGAAGATTTGATGAGCGGTCCGGCCACTGAAGAAAGCGAACGAATGATGGATGCTATGCTGAAGATGAAAAAACTGGATATTGCTGAACTTCAAAAAGCCTATGAGAAAAGTTGAACGATGTCAACAAATAAATCAAAAACAATTGATGATTATATAAACACTTTTCCGAAAGATGTTCAGAGAAAATTGCAGAAAATCCGGAAAACAATCCAGAAAGCAATTCCAGAAGCCAATGAGGAGATGAAATGGAACCGGCCGGCTTTTGTAGATGGCAGAATTTTAGTGATGTTCGGAGGGTTCAAAAATCACATTGGGTTTTACTCTACACCCAGTACCCTGGAAGAGTTTGAAGACGAACTAAAGAGTTATAGAACAGGGTCAGGCTCTATTCAATTTCCATATAATGAGCCGCTTCCAACCGAGCTGATCACCAAAATTACCCAATACCGGGACTGGGAAAGCAAAAAGAAAGGCGTGAACTGGAAATCTTAGAAACATAAACATTAGCCTTATCATTGAATTATGACGAAAGAACTATGGCTGAATCTTCCGGTAAAAAACCTTGAAAAATCTAAAGAATTCTTCGCTAAAATCGGTTTCTCATTTAAAGACCGGGAAATGGAAAACATGATCGCGATGGAATTAGGCGAGAAAAAAGTGCCGATTATGCTTCTTGATAAAAGCACATTTAAAATTGCTTCGCAGCATGAAATTACGGATATTCGGCGGCTGTGAATGGTTTGATGAAATCAGCAGACGGAAAAATCTATGCGTTTTGTGATATTTATTCCTTCGATGGATTCTCGGACCCAAAGATCAAAGAGATGACTTCATATGCAATTGAAATAGACGAGTAGAGCTATGAGTATCAAAGTTATAGTTGAAGAAGATTGTGGAAATGCACCGAATAAAATCCTGCTTCGGGACTTTAAAACGGCTTTTGTCAACAAGGATCTTGATGCACTGTCAAACTATGTGACGAATAATATTACCTGGCAGATCATGGGAGAAAAGAAGATCAAAGGAATAGACAACTTTAAAAAGTATCTCGATGGGATGGATAGTACAACGATCACAGAACTCGAGCTCAATCATATCATTACGAATGGAAAATCCTGCGCAATGGAGGGAATTATCCGCCGGAAAGACAGACCAAATAATTCGTTTTCTGAAGTTTATAAACTACGAGGCGGCAAAAATCCAGCTATCAAAGAAATGACTTCTTATGTGATTGAAGTAAAAGCTGAGTCTTAACTCTTCAAAACTTTTTATTCCTCGGAAATTGATTAATCACCGGTTGTGTAATTCCGAGGGCGGAAATCCAAAACGCTTTTTAAACCTCCGGCTGAAGTACGATAAGCTATTAAATCCGCATGCATAGGCCACTTCAGAAAAATTATCATGCCCGGCGGAAATCAGTTTCTTAGCTCGATTTAATTTTGCTTCTGTTAGCATTTTTTGAGGAGACTGATCCGTAAACTTCTTGCATTTTCTGTACAACTGGGTCCGCTCTACATGCATCAACTCTGAAAGTTCAGAAATCCCAAAATCAGGGTTATCCAGATTTTGCTCAATATGATAATTGAATCGTTTCAGCCAATCATCCGGTAAAGAATTTCCAGCATTTGATTGTTTAGATACTAACTTCTCACGAAGCCTTTGTTGCATATTTAAAAGTGATAAAATCCTCGCCTTTAGCACATCCGGCCGGAACGGTTTGGACAAGTAGTCATCGCCACCTTCTTCCAGGCTTTCAATTTCATTTTCTTCGCCGGATCGGGCTGTGAGGAACAGCGGCGGAATGTTTTTATGAAGCGGATCTTCCCTCAGTTTTTGGCTGAAAGTAAACCCGTCCATCACCGGCATCATAATATCAGCAACAATCAGGTCGGGCGGCGATTGATCAATTTTCTCCAAAGCCTCTTCCCCGTTTTTTGCCGTTTTGATATGAAATTCTGACTCTAAAACCGATTGGATATAGGATCGCATATCACGATTATCTTCCACAATCAGAATATTTGTCCGATCTTCGGGACGCCTGTAACTTGATTCTTGATCTGCTGATTCCTTTCTAAAAAACTCAGTGACTTCATCGGTTGAACTCTCATTCGTTTTAAACTCATCGACTAATTTCTGGGAAGGTTTTTTCCCTTTCACAGCAGTTTTTTGAAGGCTGATTTGCATACAAACACCTTCCCCCTCTTCACTCCTTACGGTCAAGGTTCCATCATGCAAATCAATCAACTCTTTGCAGAGAGCCAATCCAATTCCAAGCCCTTCAGAAGTTCGGGTATCGGATTCATCAACCTGGTAAAACCGGCCGAATATCTTATCCATTTTTTCGGGTGGTATCCCCTTTCCGGTATCCTGTATATCTATTCGGATTTCATTTCCCTCCTCAAAAACCCGAACGGATACATCTCCATGTTCCGGTGTAAATTTTACGGCATTAGCAATCAAATTTCCCAACACCTGTTCCATTTTTTGAAAGTCTGCCTTCACATAGGATTCATTTAACTCCGATGTAAAATGCAGTTCTATCTCTCTTTGATCCGCAATCGGGCGAAACATCTTCAGCGTTTCCTCAGAAAACTCCACCATATTTATGGGTTGGAGATTTAAACTCATCTTGCCGGTTTCCAGTTTTACAATATCCAAAATCTGGTTGATCAGGCGCATCAACCGCTGACCATTGCGGAGCATCATCTCCATTTTCTCTCTCTCTTTATCTTTAAGCCCTTTTTTATTCTCCAACAACTGCTGAAGAGGATTTAAAATCAACGTTAGAGGTGTTCTGAATTCATGGCTCACATTTGCAAAAAACCTGGACTTGGCACGATCTAATTCTTTCAGATCTTCTGCCTGTTGCTCGGTTTTCTTTTTCTCTTCACGCAACTCTTTTGTGCGTTCACTCACCTTCACTTTCAGTCTTTTCTCTTCCATCTTAAGGCGATGCATCCGCCATTGAAAAATGCCAAGTACCAGTCCAGTAATCAAAAAAGCGCATAAAATGAGAAACCACGTTGTTTCGTAAAAATAGGGAGCAACGGTAATAGCCAGTTCAGCGGGATATTCATTCCAGGACCCATTATTATTTGCGGCCGTAACCTGGAACGTAAAATTTCCTTTGGGTAGATTTGTGTAAAATGCTTCTCGCCGAGTTCCAGCCTCCGTCCAGTTTTCATTCAACTCTTTGATTCGATACCTGAATTGCACCTCCTCCGGAACCATGTAGCTCAGCCCGGTGTACTGAATGGTAAGGTCCCGTTGAGTGGCTTCCAGCGAGATCTCTTCTGGCATGTTGAAGACAGATGTATCCGCCTCTGCCTGCTCAATCACAACTTTTGGAGGAAGCGCATTCCTGTTGACCGATGTGGGATCTACCACCACCACTCCATCCTGCGTGGGAAACCAAAGCCTTCCATCAGACGAGCGAACTCCTGACGGAAAAATACCTCCGTTCGCTTCCCGGTTGTTCATTCCGTTATCTTCATTGTAGGATGTGGATCGAATTTCAGAAATCTCCCCAGCCGTAAAATCATAAAGCTCTGATTTTTGGACCCAAAAAATTCCGCGGTTCGTGCTCATCCAGAATTTCCCATTTTGGTCATCTACAATCGAATGAATCACATTGTCGAAAAGCCCGTCAGAACGATCCATCAATGTAATTTGTCCGAGGCTATCTGAATTTTCACTCCAAATTGTGTGAATGAGTCCGCGATCTTCGGTCCCGATCCACAAATTCATTTCTCCCTGGCTTTCTTCAATAAAAATGGATCGTATCAGGTTACTGGAGAGGCCATCGCTCGTAGTAAAGGTGGTAAACTCATTCCCATCCAACCGAACAATTCCGGAACCGTTCGTCCCAAACCAAACATCTCCATTGGGAGCTTCTTCTGCTGTTCGAATACGGTTTGCTCCCTCGAAATCGCTGTTACTATAAGATCTCCATTCGCCATTTTCTTCAATAAAAAAACCGTTATCGGAAGCGATAAATAACCGGCCGGAAGAATCTTCAAAGAGTGCCGTTACAGTTGATGAATTCAGTTCATCCGGTGTTGGATACAGCCTGAAATTTTTGGTACCCTCGACATATTCATACACTCCGTCATCAAACATCGAAGCCAAGATCGTCCCGTCATCTTTTTGCCAGAGAGATCTCATATACGCATCGGATTCTTTTCCAATGAAATTATAACCGCTCATCACTTTTGCATTGCTGATTCTGGCGACTCCCTCTCCATGCATGCCCAGCCAAATATTTTCCTGGTCGTCCTCCAAAACGGGATATACAATTCGCATTGGCAGGCCTTCTTCCGTACTGAACACGGTAAACAGATTTGGTTTGATGCGATATAACCCGTCATTCCAAGTTCCAAACCAGAGACTTCCTTCGCGGTCAAACATCACGTCTGTAATATCGGTCGGGCTTCGAATGATCAGTTCATCCCCGCGATAAATTTCATTTCCCGTTGCTTTCCAGAGCTGTCCGTTTGGCCCTTCAAAAAAGGAACCACTCAGCAACACTTCCGTTTCCTCTCCTCTTCCGACCTCGACAATTTTCCCACCCTTGAAATACATAAACCCGCCGCCATCGGTTGAAAACCAGAGCGTATCGGATGCCTGGTAGATATCGATAATTTCTACTGACGTTTGAAAGGACTCCTTGATACCATTTTGATATCTGAACAGGCTGTCCGGCGTGGAAAACCAAAGATTCCCCAGATCGTCTTCAAAAAACGGAGTCGCATCATCAACAGCTTGACCCTCTGCAATTTTTTGAAGGATTTTATCTGATCCAAACCGATAGATATTCTGATTGGATCCATCCCTCAGCCAAAGTGTGCCATTGCTCTGGTAAAAAATGCGATCAATCTCCCCCTGAATTTTCTTCGGGGAAAACGGTTCAAGCTGACCATTTTCATAAAGATTCAGGCCTGTATCTGAACCAATCCACAATCGCCCTTGAGAATCGAGATAAAGCTTGTTGACCAGGTTTCCGTTGAAGGTTTCGGATGAATCGATCTCCGCGAATGTTAACTCATCGAATTTTACAAGATGTTGCTGCTCGGTCTCCAGCCAGAGCGTGCTGTCCGGTGCCTCCACAATTCCATCAATTCGGTTACTGGACAAACCGGGATATTGCCACGTTTTAAATGGAGTGAACGAAACACCATCAAACCGAACCAGTCCATCCGTTGTAGCCAGCCAAAGGTATCCATCGGATGTTTGAATCACTTTGTTAACGGAATTGACAGGTAATCCGTCTTCAATATCCCAGTGTTCAAGAATGTAGTCAGGATGAACAAAACGAGACTGATTTTGTGACTGTACAGGCTGACTCACACAGAGAACAATCCAAGTAATCAGAAAGAAAAGATGACTGAAATGTTGTCTTTTTGAGAAAATCGTCAAACCAAGTTCTGTTCCCTATTTGAACATTTTGCCCCTTCTGAAAGGATTCTGCCAACAAAAGTACAAGGATTTGCACGATTTGTGAAAACCCTTAAGGGCTTAAATCTATACTATTTAGACCGGTAAGCAAAAAACAAACTCTGCTTTGGCTTTAGAAGATGATAACGATTCCGAACCCACATCAAGAAAACCAGACGATCCTCTGAGTATTGAGGTGGGTGCGCTTGAATCGATTTTATCTCAGGACGAAGAATCTGAGGAGTCAGATGAGGATAAACGTGAATCAGAAAATTCAGATCAAGAAACGTAAAAATGAATACCCAAAAAATCTTATTTACAATCATTTTATCCTTGGTTTTTTACAATATCTGTAAAGCCCAAGAGACTATTTATGTTGATATAAATGCTTCAGGTAGTAATGATGGAACATCGTGGGGTAATGCCTATAATAACCTCCAGGATGCGATTTTCATCAGCTGATGGGACTGATGAGATCTGGATAGCGGAGGGAACATGTTATCCGGGTTACAGACCGGGACGAGAGTTTCAGAATCAACGGTAACAAAAATGGCCTGAAGATCTACGGAGGCTTCGCCGGTAACGAATCAACCCGTTCCAGCCGCGATCCCGGTGCCCATCCCGTCGTCCTCTCCGGGGAGATCGGCACCTCCGGTGACCGTTCGGACAACAGCTACCATGTGCTCTTTTTTGACGGCAGAAATTTCGATAACATCACCCGTGCCACCGTGCTCGACGGCGTGACGGTGACTGCCGGCTACGCCAGAGAAAACGCCACTGATTTCCCCCATAACGCGGGCGGCGGCCTGTTCTGTAACGGCCGCGGGAGCGGCAACACATGCAGCCCCACCCTCTCCAACATTGTCTTCACCGACAATCGAGGTAATTTCAGGTGGAGCTATCTACAACGATGGCGCTGGCGGTGAAAGCAGCCCCTTGATTGCCAATGCAATATTCTTCAATAACAAAGCTGTCTTTGGCGGCGCGATCCGAAATGTCGGAGGTGGAATAGATGGCAGCGGTCCGAGTACTCCTGTTATCACTAACAGCATTTTTTACAACAATACTGCTTTCGACAAAGGTGGAGCTATCTACAACACCGGCGCCAATGGGGAGGCAAGCAACCCCGTAATCACAAATAGTATTATCTATGGAAATGGTGACGAAATCTTTAACCGCATAGCCACTCCAATAATCACCTACTCCCTGGTGGACGGCGGCTATCCGGGTACCGGCAACATTGACGCCAATCCCCAATTTGTCAATTCGGGAGATGTGGCCGGCCCCGACGGCGTCTTCGCCACCACAGATGACGGGCTGCAACTGCAACCCAACAGCCCCGCCATCGATACAGGAAATAATAGTGCCGTACCTGATGGGTTGACCACAGACCTCACCGGTACGGCCCGTATCCAATACGAAAACGTCGATATGGGTGCCTATGAAAAGCCAGATCCGGCCCTGACGATCTACGTTGATGCCTCAGCTACCGGTGCAGGTAACGGATCGTCCTGGAATGATGCATTTCCTGACCTACAAGATGCAATTTCATTTGCTACGGAAAATGACCAGATTTGGATAGCGGAGGGGACGTATTATCCGGGTACGGACCGGAACGATAGTTTCAGAATCAACGGTAACAAAAATGGCCTGAAGATCTACGGGGGCTTTGCCGGTAACGAATCAACCCGTTCCGGCCGCGATCCCGGCGCCCATCCCGTCGTCCTCTCCGGGGAGATCGGTACCTCCGGTAACCACTCGGACAACAGCTACCATGTGCTCTTCTTTGACGGCAGAAATTTCGATAACATCACCCGTGCCACCGTGCTCGACGGCGTGACGGTGACTGCCGGCTACGCCAGAGAAAACGCCACTGATTTCCCCCATAACGCGGGCGGCGGCCTGTTCTGTAACGGCCGCCGGAGAGCGGCAACACATGCAGCCCCACCCTCTCCAACATTGTCTTCACCGACAATCAAGGTAATTTAGGTGGAGCTATCTACAACGATGGCGCTGGCGGTGAAAGCAGCCCCTTGATTGCCAATGCAATATTCTTCAATAACAAAGCTGTCTTTGGCGGCGCGATCCGAAATGTCGGAGGTGGAATAGATGGCAGCGGTCCGAGTACTCCTGTTATCACTAACAGCATTTTTTACAACAATACTGCTTTCGACAAAGGTGGAGCTATCTACAACACCGGCGCCAATGGGGAGGCAAGCAACCCCGTAATCACAAATAGTATTATCTATGGAAATGGTGACGAAATCTTTAACCGCATAGCCACTCCAATAATCACCTACTCCCTGGTGGACGGCGGCTATCCGGGTACCGGCAACATTGACGCCAATCCCCAATTTGTCAATTCGGGAGATGTGGCCGGCCCCGACGGCGTCTTCGCCACCACAGATGACGGGCTGCAACTACAACCCAACAGCCCCGCCATCGATACAGGCAGTAATAGCGATATTCCGGCAGACACTCCAGATCTTGACGGTGACGGAGATACAAGCGAACCAATTCCATTCGATATAATGGGTGATAATCGTATCAGTGACAATTCTTCAACAGTAGATCTCGGTGCCTTCGAAGGTGTATTTGATCCTCCGCTTACCTTATACGTAAACAGCGAAGTCTCCGGAGGTGGGAACAACGGCTCCTCATGGGGCGATGCTTTCTCCGACCTGCAAGATGCTTTAACTGCTGCAACATTCAACGATGAAATTTGGATTGCCGAGGGAACGTATCATCCCGGTACGAATCGGGACGACAGCTTTACAATCACCGGCAATCAGGACGGGATTGAAATCTATGGCGGCTTTGCTTCCGGTGACTCATTTAACGAGCGCAATCCCGCCGATCACCCCGTTGTGCTCTCCGGGGATATCGGCAGTGCTAATGATGCTTCAGACAATAACTATCACGTACTGGTATTTGATGGGACGGAAGAGTACAAATATTACCAACTCTACTGTTTTGGAGGGTGTAACCATTACCGGCGGGAACGCCGATGCCTCTTCTTCTCCAAACGACCGCGGAGGTGGTATTTTCTGCGATGGCAACGGAAGCGAAAAATATATGCAGCCCTACACTCACGAGTATAATATTTGATAAAAATTCTGCTGAAAGCGGAGGAGCCATCTATAACCAGGGGATTAACAACGGTGAAAGCAGCCCAATCATTACCAACAGCCTTTTTACGAATAATAACGCCCAAAACAGTGGTGGGGCCATCAATAATGTTGGCTTAAATAGTGGAGATAGTAGTCCAATCATTACAAATTCTACGTTCTTTAACAACACTGCCGACCTAAGCGGATTTGGGTTTCGCGGCGGGGCTATTTCTAATGAAGGAAGTAACGGCAAAAGCAGTCCTATGATAAGGAATACCATTTTATTTGGTAATAATGCCGGTGCAGGCAATGAAATTGGGAACCTAAACGCTTCACCGAACGTCCGTTACTCATTGGTTCAGGGTGGTTGTCCAACAGATACTAATTGCGGAGATGAAATCTACAATTATCAATGAAAATCCAATATTTGAAGATACTTCTGTCGGCAACTATAGATTGCAAGGTAACAGCCCTGCGATCAATGTTGGAACCAATAGTCCTTTTGAGACAGGTGGAGTAGCAGAAGGAATTACTATCGACCTGGCCGGTACCTCTCGAATTTATAACTCAGAAACTGTTGATATAGGCGCCTACGAATTCCAGGGTGAGCCAACCGATTCCGAAAAACCAATTGATCCCAATAATGAAAATATACTGTTCGTGAATATCAATCTGGAAGGTGGAAACGAAAGCGGGGATTCCTGGGATAATGCTATTCGTGAGCTTCAGCGCGCTTTGAATTGGGCGGCATCAGACTGGAATGCAGAGCAGGACGGCACCCTCCAAATCTGGGTAGCAGCCGGAACCTATACGCCGGGCGAAGAGGGGGACCAGTCAGCAACCTTTCAACTGGTCAACCATGTAGAAGTGTATGGTGGATTTGATGGGAATGAAGAATCCCTTGAAAACCGCGATTGGAAAACTCATACAACTATTCTGAGTGGCGATATAGATGACAATGATGACGACTTCGCCCCATCCACAAATAGCGATGAGAATTCATCTACTCCCTCGCAAACAGATCATATTAGTGGCAACAACAGCTACCAAATTGTGACCGGAAAGCAATACCGGCAACAGCGCCGTTATCGACGGCTTTTTGGTTACCGGAGGTTTTGCAAATAACGGTTCGGAATTAATCTTTGATGGCGCAGGGATGAACAATGAAAATGGAGATCCAACGGTCCGAAATATCATATTCAGGGGAAACAAAGCCTTCCTGGATGGTGGAGGAATGAATAATCAAAACAGTTCTCCCGTTTTAACAAATATCATCTTCAGAGATAATACCAGTAACTCCAGTGGAGCAGGTATCTATAACGACAACAGCTCTCCTTCGCTTAGAAATGTCAGTTTCATCAATAATATCGCTCTTATTAACGGCGGGGGGATGTATAACTTCGAAGAGAGTTCTGTCACACTTACCAATGCACTCTTCGCTGAAAACAGTGCGAGCCAAGGTGGAGGAGGAATTTATGTGGATAGAAATAGCTCGGCAGAAATAACCAATGCCACATTCGCAAATAATGAAACTGATGGCGGTGGCGGTGGAATTCGTACCCGCGAAAATAGTACGACAGAAATAAGTAATTCCATTATTTGGGGGAACAATGCCTCACAACCCGGCAACGAAATTTCAAGTAACGGATCTTTAACACTCGAATACAGCCTGTATGGTAACTTCGACGATGAAATAGATATTGAAGATGACATTTCCGGCACGGGTGACCGAACGATAACAAATTCCATTACTGATGACCCGCTTTATGCTGATCCGGATAATAGAGATTATAGTTTACAGGAGCTTAGCCCGGCTATTAACAAAGCGAGCAACCAGCTTTATACAGATGCCGGCGGTGATGTTGATAACGACACAGACCTTGCAGATAACTCGCGGGTTTTTAATGGTGAGACCGAAATTATTGATATGGGAGCCTACGAATTCCAGGGTGACCCAGGCGCTATTCAATTCACCAAATCTTTTGATGATCCCGTTGCCGTTGGCAACACCGTAACCCTGGAGTTCACGATTACAAACAATACGTCTGAGTCTCTGGCTAATCTCAACTTTACGGATGATCTGGATGCTCTACTACCCGGGCTGGAGGCTTCTGGCCTGCCAAAAAACGATGTTTGCGGAGCTGGTTCTCAAATATCGGGTACGAGTACACTCACCCTTACCGGAGGCAATACTTCGAGTGAAAGTACCTGCACATTTGATGTTACCCTGCAACTTCCAAATAATGCCAGACTCGGAAACTATACAAGTACAACCTCTGCACTGTCTTCCGGCAACAGCACGATTGCCGATCCTGCAACGGATGAACTTACAATCAGTACTCCCCTATCTGGAAATGACAACCGAGTTCTTGCCGGTAATCAAAACGGGTACACCTTTACCCCTGATGATTTTAGCCAGACGGATAACAATTTATTTGTTCATGTCGAGGATCTCCCGGAAGAGGGCAGCCTGGAACTGGACGGCAATGTTGTTTCGGACGGGCAGGATATTTTAGTCGGCGATATTGACAACGAAGATCTTGTTTGGACTCCGGATGATAACACCGCTTATGGAATAGACTACGATAAATTCGACTTTAACATTAAGGACTCCAGCGATAATGAAAGTGAAGACACCTACACCCTGACCATCAATCTGGCGGCTGCCACCGTAGAACTGACCGGCAGTGAAGGCTGGCGGTTTATGACCAGTCCGTCGGATGGCGAAACCTTTAGCAGTTTCCTTGATCCGATCTCTGTAGAAACGGCGTCCGCCGCGTTTCCTACTCTTTATCAACTGGATCAAGATGAGTACGAATGGAATGCCGTTGGAAACATGAACTCAGAAATCGATCCGGGTAAAGGATTTATTGTTCTTGTTGAAGACGAGCTACCCACAACTCTATCCTCCGGCGAATCCTGGGAGGAACTGGACGGCAGTTTCAACTACAGCGGCCTGGACTACAACGGGGACGACAGCAGCGCCAATCCCGGCAATTTCTACCTGCTTGCCAATCCGCATCCCATTGCACTGAACTTTTGCGAGTTTACAGATGCTGAAATTGCAACCTCGCTCTATTTTTGGAATCCCAATGCCGGGGCAGGTTTTGGCGATTATGTCAATGTGAGTTGTGATCTTGAAGAAGGCGAGGTACTCATCTCCCCGTTCCAGGCATTTTGGATACGAACCACGGCCTCCAATCCATCTCTTGGTATTCCTGAAGACGCATACGAAGAAAGTACCGAGCCGGGATATTTTAAATATCAACAGAAAGCAGTTGCTCAAAAAGCATCGACATCTTCATTAGAAACTTCAGAACAATCCACATCCAAATCGTCTGAAAAATCAGGGATTGTGAATAATGAGTTTGCCATAGGATTAACGGTTCAGGACGAAGAACAGAAATTCTCCAATTCCACTCACATCTTTTTCTCTGCTGAAGCAACGCCCGGTCTTGATCCCATCGATGCGCCCAAACTGAGTGCAGCAGGATTAGCCGAACACTGGGTTTCGCTCCACTCCCTGGATCAAAAAGGTAACAAATACGCGCTGCAAAGCCGGCCTCCTGTGGATGAATCTGCGATGAGTGAATCAACCCAAACAGATCAACAGGCAAAAACCACCATCCCCATTGGCGTACAAACCACAGAAAACCGTTCATTCACCTTATCCTGGAATCTGCCGGATCAACACGTATTTGACGGCCAGTATTTTCTGAAGGATACCCGAACGAACGATGTGATTGATCTGAATCAAACTGACAGGTACACGTTTGAAATCGAGCCAGTTCAAATCGCCAAGGATACTCATCCGATGAGTGAAGTAGCTGAAATCGGATCTATGGGCTTACATACTCATCGGATGAATGCCGGGGCCACACCGCGGTTTGAACTACTGGTGGCTGCTTCCGGCGTAGATGGACGAACCGAATTGGGAGACGTGCCTGATGATTTTACCCTGAACCAGAATTACCCGAACCCGTTCAATCCAACCACGGTCATCAGCTACGAACTGCCGCAATCTGCCGAAGTGCGCCTGGATGTGTACGATATGGTAGGGCGCCACATTGCTACGCTGGTCAACGAACAGACATCAGCGGGCCGTCACACCGTCAACTTCGATGCCAGCCAACTTTCCAGCGGCGTGTACCTGTATCGGCTACAAGCCGGAAGTACGATTATGACTAAGAAATTGACCATTGTGAAGTAACGTAGCGCGGGTCGCTGACCCGCGAAAACCGGTTCCCCTCTCTCCCAGCGGGAGAAGGGGAAAGAGCGAAACGAAGTACAAGCAACTATTTAAAACCAACGATCTAAACCAATCAACCATGGAAAACAAAACCAAGACTCTTAAAACCTGGATCAAACCAAAAATTTCTAATCTTTCAATCAGCAGGGACACCCAACAGAATGATGAGCCATTAAATCCACCCAGCAGGGAAGCTTCTTAGCATTTACCAACATTTTGATTTTTTATTAGATAGCGAATTCGGAATTGTGCAATAGCACCTCCAATTCACCCCAGATTATTATTGATTTAGTGACAGGTTTTAAATAACCTGTTTGATATATACTTTGCTCAAAGTTTATATCACAAAAAGATGTTCGGGAACTAATTTCTGAGGTCAGATCGCCCGATAACTAACTATATATTGATTAATTTAAATGGAGTGAATATGTCTAATATTTCTCGTAAAAATTTTCTGCGAAACAGCGCTCTCGGATTGGCCGGCCTGGCAA
The DNA here is from genome assembly GCA_034521495.1 of Balneolaceae bacterium. Classification (NCBI taxonomy): domain Bacteria; kingdom Pseudomonadati; phylum Balneolota; class Balneolia; order Balneolales; family Balneolaceae; species Balneolaceae bacterium. The sequence continues at coordinate 40,159 of JAXHMK010000002.1, read as the reverse complement.
TTGCCCCAAAAAGTGGCAAAGCTGCTGAACGGTTTGAGGAGCTACAAAGTCGCGACTGGAAAAAAAAGTTTCAGGCGAATGATCAAATTCAAATTGCCACAATTGGTATGGGAATCATCGCCCATTTTGATACACCAACAGCCTTGGAGGTTCCGGGCGTAAAAATGGTTGCCGCGGCCGACTGCTACGACTCGAGATTGGTTCGCACAAAAGAGGTATTCGGAGATGATGTCTTCACCACAAAAGATTACAGGGAAATTCTGGAAAGAGACGATATTGACGCCGTCCTGCTCTGCACACCCGACCACTGGCACGCAAAACATTCCATTGACTTCCTGGGTGCTGGTAAACATGTTTATTGCGAAAAACCGATGGTCCAGCAGATTGATGAGGGACACGAGGTAATCCGGGCTGATCAACAAAGCGATGCCGTTTTGCAGGTGGGCAGCCAGTTTACAAGTGACATGATTTTTCAAAAAGCAAAAGAGCTTTACGAGTCAGGAGCTATCGGGACTCTGAACCAGGTAGTTGCTGTATACAACCGGAACTCCTCACTCGGTGCATGGCAATATTCAATGCCCGAAGATGCTACTCCTGAAACAGTGGACTGGGATCTGTTTCTTGGAGATGCACCGGAGAGACCATGGGATCCCAAGCGATTCTTCAGATGGAGATGCTATGACGATTACGGAACAGGCGTTCCCGGAGATCTTTTTGTTCACTTGTTTACCGGAATTCATACCGTTCTTGGTGCAGTAGGCCCAACTCATGTTTCAGGGACTGGCGGCCTCCGCTCATGGTTTGACGGACGTGAAGCACCTGATGTAATTAATGGCCAATACCACTATCCGGAAACAGAAAATCATCCTGATTTTACACTTACACTGCAAAGTAATCTTGCAGACGGCGGCGGAACGGGCACACGATTCCAGTTTATTGGAGACGAAGGCGCGATGGAAATATCTCCCGGAAGTTCTGTTAAATTGACTCGAATTCCGCGAAGAGAACCTTCCCTGGATGATCTACAAGGCTATAACTCTTTGCTCACCTTTTCTGAAGAGGTACAGAATGAGTTCAAAGAAAACTATCGTGAGGAGCATGCCGATGAAGTGGAATATAAACCTGCCATGAATCAAACCGAAGAGTTCCGTACACCTGATGGTTATGATTCAAGACTGGATCACTTCGTCAATTTCTTCGATTCCATCCGAAATGGCACACCTGTGTTCGAAGATTCCACCTTTGGATTCAGAGCTGCAGCTCCTGCTCTTCTAACAAACACAAGTTTGAAGGAGCAACGGGTCGTTCAATGGGATCCCGAAAATATGGAGTTGGTTTCTTAATTAACTCAATCTATTCAAAAAAAGCCTGTCAGGATTTCTCTCGACAGGCTTTTTTTATTTGCTATACAAAAGTACGCATCCTAATATTTCCGATCTTTCATTCTACTCAATAATGTTGGAATCGTACACCTTCACATCAGCCCAAAGATTTTGATATTTGTCGATAAACTCCATGTGATCGGGATGCTCGGCATATACTTCGTAATCTTCCATCGTTTCAAACCAGACAAAGATCGAGTAGCCAAAGGAATGATCGGTTACATCGCGCTCCGGCGTTCCGGCCGGGACACCCGTCTCAGACTTGTAGATCTCTTCGATAGAGAGCAGTGCCTTAAGTCCCTCTTCAAATTGTTCCCGTTCTTCTTCCGTTACATCTTCATTCAGATAAAAATAAACCGTGTGTTGCAGCATTCCGATTGAGTTTTCTGTAGTTGAGGTTGATGATGTTTCAGTTGAATCTTCTGTGTTCATAGAAGATTCCTGGCTTTGCTGACATCCAGCAGCCAAAAATATAAGAGCCATTGTAATAGCAAAAAGTGTCTGTTTCATATTTCTGAATTTATTTACTGTTCGTTTGTTAACGACATCAATATACAGATTGATTGTTGATTTCTCTATCTGATCAGTTGTTATCGATTTTGTTTTAAATGTGATATTTATCCAATCAATAAAAAGAGCTGAAGAAAACAGCCCTCAGCTCTTTCATGAAATTCCGATTGTCTATTTTTGATAGGTAACTGTTTGTTCTAAGTCATCAACTTGAATTTTAAACTCTCCTTTTTCGGTAATCCACTGATGTTCTTTCCCGATAAATGCCAGATCATCTGCCGTAATTGAAAAACTGACCGTTTGAGTTTCACCGGGTTCTAAATCAACCTTTTCAAATCCCCGGAGTCGTTTCACAGGTGGTGTGATACTTGCCACCAGATCACTCACGTAGAGCTGAACCACATCCTTTCCGGCCCGCTCTCCTGAATTTGTGATATCCACAGAGATCTCAAGCTCATCATTTGGCCCAAAGGCAGAACTGCTCACACTCAGGTTACTGTAATCAAAAGTGGTATAGCTTAATCCGGTGCCAAATTCCCACTCCGGATTGAATCCCAAAGGTCCTACTTCATCGGTGTAGTTATGATCGTACGGCACAAGATCGTTCGAATCGCTGGGGTAAGTAAACGGCAGATGTCCGCTTGGGTTTTGATCTCCAAATAGAATATCAGAAACAGCTCTGCCGCCTTCGTGCGCCGGCAGATATGCCATCAGAACTCCATCAGCCTCTGGAACAATATCGTTGATAATTCGCGGTCGACCCTCAACCAAAACCAACACAACCGGCGTTTCGGTAGCCGCTACCTGTTTAACGAGTTCTCGTTGTGCTTCAGGTAGGTGCATATCAGAAAGATCGCCGGGGGTCTCCGTGTAGCTTTTTTCCCCAATTGCAATCACAGCAACATCTGAGTTCTGTGCGGCTTGAACAGCAGCGTCAATATCAATTGCTTCATGGATGGATGTTCCCTCAACATAATTCACATTCCCTTCGCCGATCTCATCCCGAATGGCATCCAGAATTGTCTTCTTGCCGGGAGTATCGTACTGCGGATCATCACCCTGCCAGGTTCGGCTCCATCCGCCATTCAGATAGATTAATGAATTTGCTGTCGGCCCTGTTACCAAAACATTGCTGTTTTTATCCAATGGCAGAATATCGTTCTCATTTTTCAGAAGTGTAATGGACTCAACTGCGGTTTGATAACTCGCCTCTGCATGTTCATCCGAAGCAAACTTTGAGTAGTCCACATCGGGATGATATGGCTGATCAAATAATCCAAGCAGAAATTTTACTCTTAAAATTCTGCGAACCGATTCATTGATCCGGCTCATCGGTACTTCGCCCTCTTCTACCAGTTCTTTCAACAATCGCGGAAATTCAAGGTCCAGCGGTACCATACTCATATCCACCCCGGCATTAATCGCCACTTTTATCGACTCTTTGTAATCTTTTGTGATTTTATGCCGGTCGTGCAGGTAAATAATATCTGCCCAGTCACTCACGGCAATTCCTTTAAACCCGAGTTCATCGCGAAGCAGATCGGTTAAAATCTCTTCATTTGCGTGAACCGGAATTCCATTAATCTCACCCGAGTTGATCATAACCGTGTGTGCACCGGCATCAAATGCGGCTTCGAATGTCGGCAATACGTGTTCGCGAAGTTGAATTTCAGGAATCCAGGCTACCGTCCGGTCATGACCCGAGGCGGGTAAACTGTAGCCCAGAAAATGTTTGGCAGTCGCTGCCACCCGATAGGGATTACTTACATCTTCTCCCTGGAAACCTTTCACCATAGCTACTCCCATTTCTGATGCAAGATGTACATCTTCCCCAAATGTCTCCCAAAATCGCGGCCATTCGGGGTTTCTCCCGATATCAAGAACCGGTGAAAAATTCCAGGGAATCCAGGAGGCTCGCGTTTCATAGGCAGAAATTCGTGATCCTTCCTGAATTAAATCTGTATTCCAGGTTGCGGCCATCCCGATCTGCTGCGGAAAAAGTGTTGAGCCCATCGTGTAATTTGCCCCGTGGATCGAATCAATGCCATAAATCACGGGAATGCCGGTCGGTTTTTCATTAACGGCCATTTCCTGGATTTGCCGAATCACACTGTGCCATTCATCCAGTGTATAAGCGTGTCCCGCCACATTCAGAATAGAACCAACTCTGTGATTCAGCAATACATTTCGAAGATTTTCTTCATTCAAATTCTCCGGTTCACCGCCTGGAGTTGATACCATATCGATTGCAAGCTGCGTCATCTCCCCTACCTTGTCGGTAAGCGTCATAGTTTGCATCACAGAATCCACCTTTTGGGCGATCTGTTCTTCTGTCAACTGAGCGAAACTGTTAAAAACAGTTGCCCCGAGAAATAGAATTGTTAGCAGTAGTTTTTTCATAACTGTAATTTTTTTGATGAGTATGTGCAGAATTTTATATCGTAGCTTATTATTAAAATATAGAAATCAAATGAGAACCAATTAAAAGAAATTCCCGGATCTCAATCTTGATAGAAATGAATCCTACTTTTCAATTCTAAAACATTTTATCTTAAATCTATATGAAGTGGATTGAGCCAAAAAAATATCTGAAAAAATTAGAACTGTCTGAGTTCCCTCAACCGGATATTATCCAGTTAAAATACCCGGTTTTATTATGCCACGGTTACGGCGGATTTTCAACTCTCCTCTCTCCTGCTCCCATGCATAAACCCTGTTTGAGGCTTCGAAGCCTTGGAATTCATGCGTTTGCACCGAATATTGTTCCTTACGGAACTATCTCCATCAGAGCCGAACAATGGGTGCGAATTATTGACATACTTCAGGAAAAGTATGGATATAAGAAGCTGAATGTGGTTGCACACAGTATGGGCGGACTGGATATGCGATATGCTATTGCAAAACTTGGAGTTGATGATTCTGTTGCATCCCTGACAACAATCGCCACTCCTCACCGGGGAACAAGCCTGGCAGAACTTGTGCTCAAATCTCCGGATACCATCCGGGATAAACTGGCTGAATTTGTGGATTGGTTTGGTGAGAGTATCTACCCCACCACAAAAAGTGATGCTGTAGCCGCCGTTCAGCAGTTAACACGAGACTATGTTATCAATGAGTTCAATCCCACGATTCTTGACAAAGATGGAATCGAATATTTCTCGTATAGTGCAGCAGTTGGTAAAGGCACAGAAGAGCCGCTTCATCCAATTTACCGGCTTCAAAATCAGCTTATCTTTCAAAACGAAGGTATTAATGATTCATTTGTAACGGATGAAAGTGCAAAGTGGGGAACGCACATAGAAACACTGCCCATCAGCCATTTGGAACAGATTGAGATCCAGGTCAAAGAAGATCGAAAACCGCTGGTTGAAAAGTTTTGGCTTGATCTGGCCGAGAACCTCAAAGAGAATGGGTTATAAGTTTTTTCGGCAATTGCTAAATTTCAAGATTGCCTGCTTCTCCGATGAAGCTAATCAATAAGAAGCGGAGCTTCCAATGGGATGTCCCGCAGCAGAGCTACGGAACAAGTAAAAGTAACACCCCTCTCGATTTTTCAAGAACGATTGAAAAATCTTTTCTCCTCTGAATGGGAGAATTTCATGTCGTAAGTCTATAGCTCAATATCTCTCAAGTCATCCAACAAAGAGTAGGCGGTTAAATCGTATTGGATGGGTGTAAGTGAGGCATAACCTTTTTCAAGGGCGGAGATGTCGTTGTTTTCGTCTTCGTCCAGGAGTTGGAACTTGCCGGTCATCCAATAATAGGAACGGTTGTGAGGATCGATTCTCCCCTCGAACTCCTCCACATACCGGCTGTTGGCCTGCCGGACCCATTTGATCCCTTTAAGCGGACCTGAGGGGGCATTCAGATTCAATGTTACTCCTCTGGGCAGCCCGTGATTCAACACATAGCCAATTACTTTTCGTGCAGCGTCTTTAGCACCGTTCAGATCGGCATCTTCCTCAAAATCGGTGCAGGATATGGCGATGGACGGATATCCCAAAATAGTGCCTTCCGTAGCAGCACTAACAGTGCCTGAATAGAGTATGTTAATACCCGCGTTACTGCCGTGGTTGATTCCGCTCACCACCAAATCCGGTTTCCTCTTTAGAAGCTGGTTATGAGCCAGTTTTACCGAATCAGCCGGAGTTCCTGAAACCGCCTGGCCGTTGAACCTGTCATCTATTCGAAAAGAACGGGCCCGAAGCGGTGTGGAGATCGTAATAGAATGCCCCACAGCACTTTGCTGTCGATCGGGTGCAATAATCTCTACATCACCAAACTCATCTGCAACTTCCGCAAGAGCTTTAATGCCTTTCGAAAAGATGCCGTCGTCGTTGCAAACTAAAATCAACGGTTTTTGGTACTCACTCATAATGTCCTGACTAAATTGGGGTATTTATCAAAAAAATGGGAAGTAAAAGTAGGAATAATTGAGTTGGGGATACAGTGCTATTTATCCCTTATGTGCTGCCAAAAAATTATTTTCTGTACTGGTTTGCTCGTTGCGAAGCTCCTCCTTCCTTCGCAACGGCACGGACTGAAGCTCCGCTTCCTTTCAACCTTCAAAATAGAATAGAAATAGAATCATTTTATTTGTCTGATCACCCTCCTTCTAAGGGTATTCTTTTTAACTATATTGCTCATCCTCGTTGGGAAAATCACCGCTTTTGATGTCCTGGATGTAGTGAGTTACCGCCTCTGTCATTTTGCTGTGAAGATCTTCGTAACGGCGGAGGAAACGTGGTGAGAAATCTTTATTGAGGCCTAACATATCATGCAAAACAAGTACCTGACCGTCGCATTGATGGCCGGCACCAATACCAATAGTAGGTACTGAAACGGATTCGGTTACTTTTTTAGCCAGATCAGCGGGAATTTTTTCCAGAACAATCGAAAAGACGCCGGCTTCTTCAAGAGCTTTGGCATCCTCAAGCAGCTGTGCAGCCTCCTCTTCTTCTTTCGCCCGGACTTTATATGTACCAAATTTATAGATGCTTTGAGGTGTCAGCCCCAGATGTCCCATCACGGGAATTCCGGCATCCACAATTCTCCGTACTGTAGAACAGATCGATTTGCCGCCTTCCAGTTTTACTGCATGCGCGCCTGCTTCTTTCATCATTCGTCCTGCACTTATCAGGGCTTCTTTGGCAGTAACCTGGTAACTCATAAATGGAAGATCTGCAATCACCAGAGCACGTTCAACACCGCGTACCACGCATGATGTATGATAGATCATCTGTTCCAGTGTCATCGGCACGGTAGTATCATGCCCGGCCATCACATTACTTGCGGAATCACCCACCAAAATCACTTCGATACCTGCTGAATCAATGATTCCGGCCATTGTATAATCGTAGGCGGTAAGCATGCTGATCTTTTCCCCGTTCCGCTTCATTTCTACAACGGTCTGGGTGGTAATCTTTTCAGGTTGTGTTGATTTGTTTTGTGTACTCATACTTTATCCCGTGGAACAATTGCCGCTGATGCAACCAATTCACAAACCTTATTTCCATCAACAGTCGCCGTTCCCTCCATCGTTGCAAAATTTCGGCGCATATTGGTCAATATTACTTCCATCTCTAACTGATCCCCCGGAACCACTTGTTTTCTAAATTTTGCATTTTGAATACCAGTAAATACAATCAGTGATTTATCCGGATCATCAACTTTATTTTTCAACATCAGAATACAGCCGCTTTGGGCCATCGCCTCTACTTGCAGTACAGCAGGCATAATTGGCGTACCCGGAAAATGGCCGTTAAAAAACTCTTCATTCACTGTTACGTTCTTGATTGTGCGAATCCGTTCTTCTTCAAGTTCTAAAACTCTGTCAACGAGCAAAAATGGGTAGCGGTGAGGTAAATATTTTCTGATTTCTTCAATATCCATGAAATAGTACGTTTGATGATTAAAAAAATTCCGGTCTTTCTTTTTTTGATACTTTTAGGCAGCAAAGAATCTCAAAGCTGATGTAAGATGTTGGTTTTCCATGAAATAAGAAACCTGAACATCAGTCAAACTGAAAAACCTGATTTCAGCAGGAATTGAATATACTAATTCTCTTTCACCGTACCCACATATATGTAAGATATTCCGCCTGTTAGTTTTACAGCTCTCTGATTGCTGAAAACATCCGCCTCTTTCATCAGGCTGAGAAATTTTTCACCCGCGGGAAATTGCGCACTGGTTTCCGGCAGATAGGTGTATGCTTCACGATTTCCGCTAATGAATCCACCGATGGCCGGCATGATATGTTTGCTGTATATTTCATAGGGAATTTTTACTGCTCCTTTCGGCTGACCAAACTCCAACACTACAACCTTTCCGCCCGGTTTTACAACCCGTGCCATCTCTTTCAGGGATACAAGCGGATCATCTACATTTCGAATTCCAAATGCAATACTGGCGATATCAAATGTATCATCCTCGTATGGCAGGTCCATCGCATCGGCCACTTCAAAGGCTACCACAAGATTCTCCTTGTCGGCTTTGCCCGGAGCGTGTTCAATCATCTCCTCGCAAAAATCGGTACCAACAACTTCTCCTTCGTGCCCAACAGCTTTTTTGAACTCAATAGCCAGATCGCCCGTTCCGGTTGCGCAGTCCAATACTTTATCGCCTGGTTTTGCTCCACTTTCCAAAACTGTTTTCTTTCTCCATGCATTATGCACTCCAAATGAAAGAATACTGTTGATGCGGTCATAATCGTCCGCAATATCAGCGAACATGTTTTTTACTTTTTCACTCATAATCGTTAATCCGTTGTCAACATTTTTAGATGATCTGTCTTATTCAGGTAAACAGGTTCAAACGAACCATTATTTAAGACCAGGTGATTCACTGCACCGTTTCCGTGTTCCACTTTATGCATATTTTTGAGCCCGTAACCCAGCCACTCCGACAACAAAACCCGTATTAAACGCCCGTGAACAAACAGCATAACCGTTTGGGAATCAGCTTCGTTAATATACGATCTTGCAGCTTCATCAGCTCTTTCAAACACCTCTTTGGGAGATTCTCCTCCCGGGATTTTCAGGGAAACATCTCCGCTTTTCCATCCATTTTGCAGATCATTCAACTCTTTCGAGATCTCATTCATGTAAACTCCTTCAAAGTCCCCGAAATCCATCTCATCCAAATCTTTGTTTTTCTGAACGGTAAGATCTGTCTTTTCCTCATAAAAAGAAGCTGTTTGCCATGCCCGTGTTAAACTACTGCTGATGATTGATGTAGCTTCATACGTAGCCAGGTACTCAGAGAGATATTTCGCCTGGGATTTTCCCAATTCATTCAGCGGTGCATCAATCCCGCGGCCCTGCAACAGTCCTTTCCGGTTGTAATCCGTTTCACCATGACGGGCTATAAATAGATGAACTTGACTCATTACTTCTTTTTTCTGTTGAACTTTAAAACTGCATCCTGAACATGCCGGTCTAACTTTTCAACTTCTTTTGGCGGCATATTTTGATAGATGGAATACCTAATTAGAACCATTTTTAAAACTCTGTCATTCAGCGGTAATTTCTCATCTGATATTTTATCCTGAAGCTTGTCCCATCCCCTTCGAAGTAATCCAACTTTAAACAGGAAAAAGAAAATAATTCCAAGGACAACTGCCGTATACATTCCACTCATTCCCATGTAACTCAGTACAAGAGCTGCCAAAAGAAGCTGGAAGAAATCCATATTAAAAAACGACAGAATGGGTGTCATCACAATATTTACAAAAGCACTTTTTTTGTGATACCAAAACACATGGAATCCCAATGCTATACCCGCAGCTATCCATGGATTAATAAGAAACGCCAAAATGAAGTATAGAATCAAAGCGAGTGAATCGGCACTGTCTATCCACGTGACCGCTTTTTTGATAAGAGCCTCAAAATCATATTTATCCAGTAGTCCCGGAACATAATCCTCAATCGTTTCGCGGGTAGCATGAAACCAATGACCGCCGGATGTAACCGTGGAAACGGATGTTTCAAGAATATTTTGTGAGTGAGAACGCTTAGAATTCATAGGATGAAAAGATAGGCTCTATTCGACTAAAATGATACCGAGGGAATGGGCGGAAACGTATCACCAATCTCGCATTCCACGTGCACGCTTCTGAGATTCTCAAGAATTTCTGAGATTCTCTGAGGCTGTCCAAAAAGGATGTGAGAGAAATCAATATTCTCATTTTTGTCATACCGGACCCCGATCCGGTATCTCCAAACAAAGTTAAAGAGTGGAGATTCTGTCCCAAGGACTCCTTTGGAGAATCGAGTTCAGAATGACATCCTCTTTGGACAGCCCCTCACTCATTCACGCCCTTGCCACAGTTAATATTATGGATGGTTTCTTATTCACTTTATACAGTGTTTTTGCTAACTCAAACGTGGTAGCACCGGTTGTAAAAACATCATCTATAATAATACACTGCCGATTTCTGAAAGAGTTCGAATCCGTAACTTGAAAAGCATTTTTTAAATTTCTTGAACGCTCTTCCAATGTTAACCCCGTTTGGGTCTGGGTCTTTCTTATCCGTTTAACCGTCCCTTTTTTGATGATTGCCCACCCGGTGGATCTTCTCACACCCTCTGCCAACGCTCTCGCCTGATTGTAACCTCTTTTTCTGCGTTTTTTAAAGTAGAGAGGAACAGGAATTATTACAGGATCAATTTGATCCATCCGTTTTAACTCCTTTCCAGGCTGAAGTTGCAAAAAATCTTTACCCAATAAACTTCCAAGCTCAACCCCCACTCCCCTCATAAAATGATATTTAAGCTTGTGCAACAGATCCTGCAGATATCCGCCCTTATCAAAAAACCACATATTATGTACGTATAATACAGATTGTGGCAGTATATTCTTCTCAGCCGCCCCGGCACTTTCAAATCTTTCCAGGCGACAGAGGGAACAAATAGAGTTTTCATCACTCTTTGTAGAGGAGCCACAACACACACAAGTGGGTGGAAAAACAACTTCAGCGTATGATTTACAGATTTTTTTAATTATCTCCATATCTGTATGAACCTAAAACTTGAAAACCCTTACATTCTTTTAATCTTTTTGTGTTTTAGCTCTTTATGAATGCATAACAATTCATTAGATTTATTAAAAACAATTTACAAATAATTGCTTGTATGCCGGCCTTAGGTAAAGACCTCTCTAAAATTCGTTCTCATCTCGGCTTATCCATCCAGGATGTTCAGCATGACACAAAAATCCCTGTTTCAACACTTAAAAACATAGAAAATGGTTCGATTTTCGATCACCCCGAAGAAAATCAAACGTATGTAAGAAGTTTTGTTCGAAGTTACGGGCGGGCGTTGAAGATTGATGACGATGTGATGATTAAAGCGCTCGACCAAAATGAAACGGGAAATTACAATAATCTACTGCTTGAGGAATATCCCGAATTAAAGGATAGTACCAGTCAGCAGGAGCCTGAAACAGAAACGGAGACATCCCCTCTATCAGAAGAAGACGACCAGGCTGAAACAGCCGAGCAGCAACTTTTTGATGAGGAGAAACCGAAACCGGAAAATGATGCCGGTGAAAGCGAAATTAAACATATTGATATATCGGATGAAGACTCTGATGAGGCATCACAAAAAGAACCTAAAACCGGAGAAAAATCCCCTACACCAGATAAAGTAAGACAAAAAACGAGCAGCACTGAAAAATCAGTTAAAAGTGTAGACTGGGCAGATGTTGGCAGAAAGTTTAACCAAGAGAAGAAGCAAACTCCCGTTTGGCTAATTGGGCTGATTATTATTTTGATTATCGCAGCTTTTGCAGGGTATTTTCTCTATCAAAACGGATTTTTTTCTCTCAATGGATTAACGGAAAGTGATCAACAGGAACAGGTTTCATCTGCAAATGAAGCATCTCAAAGCAACTTATCGCTTGATCTGTCTGATTCTCTTGCTTCAACCGAAGCAACAAACGCAGTACAACAATTGATGACATCACCGGAACCTGCTTCAGAACTTGGTGATATACTTGAATTGACCGTATATGCTGCCTACGACGGCTTAGGACCCGTTCGCGTTTGGAGCGACCTGAAACCCAGGATGGATCCCTATTGGCTGGAACAGGGTACTGCAATGCAATTTGAATTCAGAGATACAATACGGATTCGAGGCTCTTATTCCGATCTTCTTCTTCTGAAAGATGGACACCTTGTGGAAAATGCTGCACAGGAATTTCTACAGCAGGAGGAAGAATACATTCAACTTACTCGTGATTTTTTTGCTTCCGACCCAAAATGGACAACAACCGTTGAGTATCAACTGCCTGAAGGTGTACCGCCGCCTGATTCACTCGCTGATCGCCCCACCTTTTAAACTGTTTTAAGCATGAATAAAGCATCTGCAAAAAAACGTGCAGAAGAGTTACGGGATCTTCTTCATCGTGCTAACCGGGCTTACTACGAAGAGGCCCGCCCCTTCATCAGCGACCGCGAATTCGATGAAGCTCTGGAGGAGCTCGAAAAGCTGGAACAGGAATATAATCTTGTTACCGAAGACTCCCCCACCCAGCGGGTTGGCGGAGAGCCATCCAGTGATTTCCCTACAGTTGAGCATCCCACACAAATGCTGAGCCTCGATAATACCTACAATGAAGAGGAGTTGCGGGACTTCGACAGACGTGTAAAAGATATATTGGGACATGAGGAATTTACCTATGCCTGCGAACTGAAATTTGACGGAGCCTCCATCCGCCTGCGATATGAAAATGGTGATTTGGTTCTTGGCGCTACCAGGGGGGATGGCGAACGGGGCGATGATATCACACAAAATATTAAAACTATACAGGATATACCTCTGTCTGTACAGGGTGATACACCTGCTGTTCTCGAAATTCGCGGTGAAGCCTACATGGAAAAAGAAGCATTCGTTCGAATGAATCAGAAGCGTGATGAGGAGGGGCTACAACCCTTTGCAAATCCAAGAAATTCTACAGCGGGTTCTCTCAAAATGCAGGATTCAAGAGAAGTAGCCAGGCGACCCATTAAATTTTTTGCGTTTGATCTGTTGATGGAATCCCCCGATACAGAACGAACACATAAAGAGAAGATGGAGCTATTAAAAAGCTTTGGATTTGAAGTGTGTGAATATTTTGAGGTCCGCCAGTCAATTGATGATGTTTTTGAATTGATCGATCACTGGGGAGAACTCCGCCACAACCTGCCCTATGAAACAGATGGAGTGGTTTTTAAAATAAATGAAGAAAAATATTACGAAGAGCTTGGCACTACATCAAAATTTCCGCGCTGGGCTATAGCTTATAAATTTGAGGCTGAACAGGCTACCACAGTACTTGAATCAATAACATTGCAGGTGGGACGGTTGGGTAAAATTACCCCGGTAGCGGAACTGCAGCCGGTACTCCTGGCCGGAACAACTGTAAAGCGGGCATCGCTTCATAACGAAGATGAAATTCAACGAAAAGATATTCGTCCCGGCGACACCGTAATTGTTGAAAAAGCCGGTGAAATTATTCCACAGGTAGTTAGCGTGGTAAATCCGGATGCAGAAGACAGAAACGAGCGCTTTACAATGCCGGATAATTGTCCTGCATGTGGAGAGGAGTTGGTAAAACTGGATGATGAAGTAGCCTGGAGATGTATAAACCCACAGTGTCCTCCTCAAGTTCGTGAACGCGTTACACATTTTGCATCACGTGATGCAATGGATATTGATGGACTTGGCGAAGCGGTCGTTGAACTTTTGATCGATCAAAATTTAATTTCAACCTATGCCGACCTTTACAATCTCACAAAAGAACAGATTGTTCCATTAGAGCGGATGGGTAAAAAAAGTGCCCAAAACCTGGTGGATGCGATCCGGAAAAGTAAAGAGCAATCATTAGATCGGCTGATTTACGCACTCGGAATTCGATTTGTTGGCAAAACTGTGGCACGGGACCTGGCAAATCATTTTCAGTCGTTGGACGCGTTAATGAGTTCAGACCTTGAAACTATGACAGAGATCAACTCTATTGGCCCGAAAATTGCTGAATCCGTAGTAGCATTTTTTGATAAAGAAAAAAATCGTGATTTGATTGAGCAGTTAAAAGAAGCAGGCCTGTCGATGGAACAGGAGCAGACGACATTGCTCTCAAAAGAACTGGATGGTAAAAAAATTGTGTTAACAGGTTCATTGCCAACATATACACGAAAGGAAGCTAAAGAATTAATTGAAAAGCATGGGGGCTCCACTACATCTTCTGTAAGTAATAATACGGATTTTGTTCTCGCCGGCGACTCACCGGGCAGTAAACTTAAAAAAGCTCAAGATCTCGGAATAGAGATTTTAGATGAAGATCAATTCAAAAAATTAATCGGAGAAGAATAACCTCAACGACCTTCAATAGATTTATAACCCTTCGGGGTCTCTTTTAATAATCACAAACCCTTCTTATACTTTTATTTCTTCCATAGCGTATTTGACCGCGTGGAAACTTAACTGAATTCTCATGAGTATTCTCAAAAAACTCGGACTCGGGCAAAAGAAGCAAGAAGCAGCTCCAAATATCGGTGTTAATAAAATTAAAGAACAAAAAGAGTCTGCAGAGAGAAAAAACAGGTATCTGCGGGCTTTAATTGTTGTCTGCTTTCTACTTGTTATTCTCATTACATTGCCAAGATCTGCATTTCAAAGCGTTTCAAACTATTCCGTAGGCGAACCCTGGAGATCGGAAGATTTAACGGCTCCTTTCACATTTGCCATTCAGAAAACAGCCGAAGAACTTGAACAGGAACGACAGCAGATACGCCGCCAAACAGCGCCCATTTTTCATGTAGAGCCTGATGCCCGCGAGGATGTACATGCAGCGATCGATTCTCTCTACCGCAATCTCCAACCCGTTCTTGACAGCTACGTGCAGTGGATGCAATCAAAACAACAAGAGAATTCGAGTGCCAACGACAGTATTCGGTACATGCAGGAACGGGAGTTTTCAAATGTTGAACTTGATTCCTCCTCCTGGAGAACCATTCTTGAAAATTATTCAGCGGTAACTCTTAACAATCAGCCCGAACAACGATCTGTTATCGCCCAGATCAGAAACCAGGTTCAAAATATTGCGAATTCTGTTTTGTCAGACGGCATTATTAACCGGAGTAAAGAGAACCTGGAGAGTGATGAAATTACTATTCGGAATTTACAGGATCGAACTGAACGTACCGTCAGTGTTGAAACTGTGAGAGACCTACCGGAAGTAAGAGAATACTCGCGCCGGCACTTTAACAGAATTTTTATACCGGAGGTTGCACAAGCTTCATTTCAGATATTCAATCAGGTGATAAAACCCAACTGGATCTATAGTGAGGCCGCAACGGAAGCGTTACTCGCTGAGAAGCGCTCCAACATATCACCTACAAAGGGAGCTGTGGACCAGGGGCAAATTATCATACGAAACGGGGATATCATCACACCGGAAACTGCAAATATATTGAGAAGCCTCGCTGAGGCACGTGCACAAACAGCCTCCACTCTGGAGCGATGGCTGCGATATCTTGGTGAGTCTATTGTAATTACAATGGCCACGCTGATGTTTCTCTTTTACATCTTTCTCTACCGAAGAAATATTTTTAGCCAACCCTCCATGTTGTTACTGGTTTTTCTAATAATGGGCATCGTAACACTGGCCAGTGCTCTTATTTATCCAATTGAAGTTGTTAACAGCTACATAATACCCATTTCTGTAGCCCCGATTATTCTGACTATTATTTTTGATTCCCGGGTTGGGCTTATGGCAACCATTACCCTTGCAATTATCACAGGATTAATACATGACAATAATTTTGAATACCTGGTTGCCACTACTGCCGCATGTACATTAGGTGTATTCTCTGTCCGCGATATTAAAAAGCGTTCACAGTTTTTCTTTATTACTCCCGGTATCGTTTTTGTCACTTATCTAATCATAATTTCAGGGTTTGCGCTTACACGCCTCAGCGGGTGGGAAAATTTTTGGCCCACTCTGCTGTTTATAGGTATCAACTCAGTGTTTATCCTTTTCACGTACCCATTAATTCTTCTGTTTGAGAAATTGTTTAAAATCACTACAGATTTTACCCTCCTTGAGCTGGCAGATACCAATCTACCTCTCATGAAAGAACTGATGGGGAAAGCACCGGGTACGTTTCATCACAGCCTGCAAGTAGCCAACCTGGCAGATTCGGCCGCATCAGAAATTCATGCTAATGCCCTTGAATGCAGGGTTGGTGCTATGTACCACGATATCGGCAAAATGGTAAAACCGGGTTATTTTATTGAAAATCAGAATAAGATAAACGAGCATGAGAAATTGAAACCGCGCATGAGTACAATTGTGATAAAAGCTCATGTTAGCGAGGGAGTGAAAATTGCGGAAGAACACAACCTACCCAAGGTAATTGTTGAATTTATTAAAACGCATCACGGAAATTCGCTCATTAAATATTTTCATAAAAAAGCATCTGACGAAGAAGAAAACGTACAGGATGAAGATTTTCGATATGACGGCCCCATTCCCTATACCAGAGAACAGGGTATTTTATTACTGGCTGACAGCGTAGAGGCCGCGTGCCGATCTTTGAAAGAACCTACATATAATAAACTCGAAAATATGATTACAAAGGTTGTTGATGATCATATTAACGACGGCCAGCTAAACAACTGTCCACTCACATTTAAGCAGATTCAGATCATAAAAGATTCTTTCCTGGGCATTCTGAAAGGCGTCTATCATTCCAGAATTGAATACCCCGATGATAAGGAAGACAAGAAATCGGAGAAATTGCCAAAAAATAATCCTGAAAATCAGCCCGAACCTTCAGAAACTTCTGACTCCTGACGTTGATAAAGGTTCTTCTGCATTATTGTTAGTTGGGTGAATAACGATTAACAAATAGCAAATAATCAATATCTTGCACGTATTTATATTTCATTTTTCTATACTTTTTTTGTGATTATAACAATAAATTCACCGGGTTATGAAGGCGTTTGAACGCGAACTCAAACAGTATCTTCAGTTCATTAAACTTGAAAAAGGCCTTTCCGAAAACTCCGTTATCTCCTATCAGAACGACCTGAACCGATACCTGGAGTTTCTTGTAGAAGAGTTGAAGATTCGCGATCTGGGTGGGGTTACCCATTCGCACATCGAGCAATACCTGGATCTTCTCACAGATTTAGGATTAGCAGTGAGCACCATTGCCCGGAATATCTCCAGCATTCGGAGTTTCCATGAATTTGCGCTGGTTGAAAAGCTGGCTGAAGCCAATCCCGCGGAACTGATCGACCTCCCCCAAAAAGCCCAAAAACTGCCTGAAGTATTAGATGCCCATGAAATTGAACGAATTATCGATGCTGCCGACCGCACAACTTCCGCCGGTATTCGGGATGCTGCCATTCTTGAAACCCTTTACGCCAGCGGCATGCGCGTAAGTGAACTCACCAATCTTGAAATGAACCGATTGTTTTTTGAGATCGGTTTTATCCGGGTAATAGGAAAGGGAAATAAGGAACGTCTTGTGCCCATCGGAGAGATAGCACAGCAGGCGATTGAGCATTATATAGAAACAGCTCGGCAGGAGTTCCTGAGTGATAAAAATCCCGAGAAAAGTGAAAACAAGCTTTTCCTGAATCAACGCGGCGGACCGTTGAGCCGGATGAGCATTTGGAATATCGTGAACAAGTATGCCGACAAAGCGGAGATTAAAAAGAATGTATATCCTCATATTTTCCGCCACTCCTTTGCCACACACTTGCTGGAAGGCGGTGCCGATCTAAGGGCCGTCCAGGAGATGCTCGGGCATACCTCAATTATCACAACCGAAATTTACACGCACGTAGACCGCTCCCTGCTTCACCAGGTTCATAAGCAGTTCCATCCCCGGGCCTGATTCAGGTTTCAGGTTTCAGGTTTTAGGTAAAAAATAACTCATCATTCACCTCCTGTACCATCCGCCAGGTAAAGGTTTGAGTATCCATAACCAAGTGAAAATAGCGCTGTTCGTCAGTGCGTACCACGTAGTGATATTGATACCCCTTCCCTACCCGTTCGCGGTGCACTTTTCGAATCTGTGCGATCTTATGCTTGGCTCCCTGCCGTGTTTCAAACCGGTACGGCGTGACGTGATGAGGGATATCGGGATTTTTAAATCCACGCATAATATTGAGCACATTGATCGGGGGAAATTTATTGTCATCCATAAGCGTAATGTTTAATGCTTTTATAGATTACACATGTTTTACACATATATCAAGAGGAATGGAAAATTTTTCACTGCTGCCGATGCAATTCTCCATTGGACATTGAATTCTGAAACAGTGATTTTTGAGCTATGAATAATCAAATTCCTTTCGCATTTGACGTGCCGACCGTCTCGGAGTTAACCAACCAAATTAAAACCCTGCTGGAAAATAATTTCAGGGATATTTTGGTTGAAGGTGAAATCAGTAATGTAAATCAAAGCCGAAATGGCCACTACTATTTTACAGTAAAAGATGATGATGCTCAGCTTCCCTGCGTAATTTGGCGAAGCAGAGCAGCCCGTATGGATGTGGAAATAAAAGATGGTCAGCAGGTGGTTTTGGGAGGAGATATCCAGGTGTATCCGCCGCATGGGCGTTATCAACTCATTGTATCGCTCGTGCAGCAGGCTGGTATCGGGAGGCTACAAAAGAAATTCGAAGAGTTAAAAAAGAAACTTCAGGATGAAGGGCTGTTTGATGATGCCGTCAAGAAACCACTTCCGCCATTTCCATTCCGGTTTGGAGTCATCACCTCCTCTACCGGAGCCGCATTTCACGACATTCAATCTACTTTTCAGCAGCGCTGGCCGGTGGCTACGTTGTATTTGCATCATGCCAGCGTTCAGGGATTGCAGGCGGCAGGTGAGTTGGTGAAAGCCATTGAATATTTCGACCGCCAGGAAGATCCCGTGGATATCATCATCATGGGTCGCGGCGGCGGCTCACTGGAAGATCTCTGGCCATTTAATGAAGAAGCGGTTGCACGCGCTATTTTTAACTGTTCCATTCCCGTAGTGAGTGCGGTTGGGCACGAGGTGGATTTTAGCATTTCAGATTTTGTGGCTGACGCCCGTGCTGCAACTCCCACACAGGCCGTTACTATTTCAACCCCGGATATAAACGAGTTGCGGTTCCAGGTTGAAGATGATGTAAAAAATCTCGAATCAGTTATCAAACAGAAATTCCAGTATTACCGGGATTATGTGGATCGGCTGGCCCATTCGCATGCTCTATTGGTTGTTCAGGAAAAACTCACCATTCAACGCAACAGTGTGGAACGTTTATCGGAAAAAGTTCGTAACCGATTCAGACAGATGATAACTGACCACCAATCCAACCTTCAGCATCTCAGCAATCAGCTTGAACAGCAAAATCCGGACTTTTTAATCCGGGAGTATGTAAACAGGATCGAGTCACTTCGGGAGAAGCTTCAGAACAGATCAACAATAATTCAATCGAAAAAAGAAGCCCGGTATAAGGAACTGTTTTCAAAGCTGCGTGAGATCAACCCGAAGGCACCGCTGGAACGTGGATTTTCGCGAATTCTTCAGGATGGTACATGGGTACGTGCCAAATCGTCTCTTAAATCGGATAAAAGTTTGGAAATTGAATGGAAAGATGGCACCGTTCATATACCCTGAAAACCGTTTCCACACTTTAAATGACGTGGAATGTTCCCGTTATTTTTATATGTTTTGTATCTGCAAAATTCTGCTGTAGTAACAGAGCCCCCTCGATAAACTTTTAAACAACACTGCCATCCCTGAATGAATGTATAGGATCTAATTGTTTATGATTTGAGTTTGTTTTTCGAAATAGATCCAATCACTATGAAAATAACAAGCATATATCTTATAGAAGGCTTTGCAAAACTCTGACCGTCATCCTGAACTTGATTCAGGATCTCCAGATACAGGCTATAAAGACGAATGGAGAATCTGAATCGAGTTCAGATTGACCAATAACCACGGTTTTGCAAAGCTCTCTTATAAATAGGCAGATATTTGTTAGATTCTGAATGTCATAAAAAATTGAAATATTCTCCGATGAACACACTGGTTACAGGATTTAATAAAGAGGTTCGAAACCTATTGGTTAATGCACTGGAGAGGCGATACCACGAAATAACTGTTTCAGAACCTACCAATGAGGCTTTAGAAACTCTTAAAAAGAATAATATCTCACTGATTATTATCAGTGACTATTCAGACGATGTCATTCAATTCTGCAAATTGGTACGAGCGCGGGAATATGGGCGTAAATACACTATTTTTGCTGTAATAACTCAAGATCAGACCGATCTTCTTCCCAAATTAATCGATGCAGATATTGATCAGTATATCATAGAATCTCTTTACGATGAACAACGGCTGGATGTACGGCTTGCATTTGCCGAAAAAATGGCACGTAATAAAGAGGGGCAATTTCTCATCGAACAGAAACTTCGTGAAAGTGAGGCCCGTGCCCGAAGCATTCTAAAAACAACGGTAGATGCAATTATTACGATTAACGACCATGGCTTAATACGCACATTTAACCAGGCGGCCGAAGAGCTTTTTCAGTACAAAAGCTCTGAAGTAATTGGGGAGAACGTAAAAATGCTGATGCCGCAACCCTATCGGCGTGAGCACGATGATTATATAAACAACTACCATGAAACCGGTGTTCGAAAAATAATTGGAATAGGCCGGGAAGTTACGGGTAAAAGAAAAGATGGTTCAACATTCCCGATGTATCTTGCCGTAAGTGAGGTTAACGTAAATGATCAGCGGCTCTATACGGGAATTATTCGCGATATCTCCGAGCAGCGCAGGCTCGAACAGGAAGTACTTCGGGTAAGTGAACATGAACGCCACCGTATTGGTCAGGATCTGCACGACGGCCTCGGGCAAATGCTGACCGGGATTACACTTATCAATAAAAACATAGCCGCTACACTGAAAGAGGAAGACCACCCCCTTGCAGAAGATGTAGATGAAATAACAGATTTGCTGAAAGAAGCTGATGAATATGCCAGGGGGCTATCCAGAAACCTGGTACCGGTTGAGCTTGACAGCAGCGGATTAGTGGCAGCACTGCAGCGTTTAGCCTCGAATGCAGAACGACTGTTTAATATTGAGTGTGAGTTAAAGAATACCCTGAACATTCAATTTGATGACCCCACCAGCCTCACACATCTCTTTAGGATTGTACAGGAGGCTACCAGCAATGCCGTAAAACATGGAAATGCCTCGAAGGTACAGGTTGATATGCAGTCTGATGATACCAAGCTTACAATTAAAATTGAGGATAATGGAACCGGGTTTGCACCCGATTGGGATCAACACAAGGGGCTTGGCGTTCGAATCATGAAATTCCGGGCTCGGCTGATCGGTGCTAATCTCGACATTGCAAACAGTAGTCTTGGCGGAGCTGCCATTATTGTAACTCTTTTATCCGTGGGTTCATCATATAAAATCTTATCTTCTTAACGATCTATAAACTGAATAAAAAACCATGGCTGATAACAAACAGATTTACATTGTCGATGACCACCCACTTATGAGAAAAGGCCTGGCGATGACCATTGACAAAGAGATGGGTTTTGAAGTATGCGGCCAGGCCGAAAGTGCAGAAGAGGGATTAACCGAAATTATCAAATTAAAACCGGATGTTGCGGTGGTTGATATTTCGCTTCCCGGTATGAACGGTATTGAGCTGATTAAAAATGTACTGCATCAGATGCCGGATCTGAAAATATTGGTTGTATCCCGCCACGATGAAGAGCTGTATGCCGAACGTGCTATCCGTGCCGGAGCAAAAGGATACCTGATGAAGCTGGAAGCCGCAGAAGTTATGATCACTGCCATTCGGCAAATTCTGAAGGGAGGTATTTACCTGAGTGACAGTATTGGCACAAAATTGATTATGAAAATGGCTTCAGGAAATTCAGCAAAAAGCGACAATCCACTTGATCTGCTCAGCGACCGTGAATTGGAAGTTTTTGAATTGACCGGAAAGGGACTATCCACAAGAGATATTGGTGAAAAACTACACATCTCAGTAAAAACAGTGGAATCTCATCGGGCTAACATCAAAGACAAACTACAAGTAGATACTGCAAACGAATTGATGCGCCACGCTGTTAAATGGGTAGAGGAATCCGCCAATTAACAGCATTATCTTTTTAATGAACTACCTCGGGGCAGAGCCCACGAGGTATCAACTTATAATCCAAATTTTTTTAACAATTTATGCACTTATTGTGAAGTGTCCCCCTTCGAAGGGGGCAATGGGGGATGATCAATCTCCCCTTGAGGGGAGTACGGCTTTAGCCGGGAGGGGTGTAATGCTTCAGAACCAAGACTTGGTCAATTCAAAACTCAGAACATCATCCCCCAGCTCACTCCGTTCGCTTCCCCCTTCGAAGGGGGACTTTTATCTTTTTTCTGACCCAGAGGATCGGGGAATTAAACCACCTTTGATTGACTATTCGTCACTTATTATCTCACTTCTTACTTACGTCTTTTAGGGGAAATCCCTACTGCCATAGGGGATGCCCTTAGTACCTAATCAGATTAAGTCCCCTTATTCTTATTTCTCTTTCTCCCCATATTTATTCCATGATTAATAAACAAAAGACAGCCCTGAATTTGACGGAATTAGTATTGAAACCGTTGTAAGTTTCTAAATAACATTAAATAAACCCCAAAACAGGACTGCTAAAAGACAGTCCTGTTTTTAAAAAATAACAACTATGACTACTCAAAAAATTATATCCCTTTTAGCAGTACTCCTCCTCACAGCAGGTGTGTCTATAGGACAGGATGTTCAGCTTAATATCCAGGACTCACCAAACATGCATTTGTATGGGGAAGCCAACATTAAATCCTGGGATGCAGCTATAAATCAAGTCGATGGTACGCTGACTTTGCAAAACATTGAAAATTTAACCGCAGAAAGTTTAACAGCGGACGCATTTCAAAACCTATCTCTGACAATACCTGTTGAAAAAATTGAAGCTGAATCAGATGGATTGACCAAAAATCTCCACAAATACCTAAAAGAAGATGACTATCCCAACATTACTTTTGAATTGAATAACGTTACAGATATAACAGAACAACAGGATGGTTCTCTATTGGTTACAGCTTCGGGTGTAATAACAGCCGCAGGAACTGAAAATCCGGTTGATATGCAAGTAACTGCAAACCTGATTGATGATGGCATCCAATTTACGGGAAAAAAAGAACTGCTCATGACGGACTTTGGAATTGATCCTCCTACCGCAGTTTTTGGTACAATTCGTTCCAGAGACGAAATTAGAATAGAATTTGACGTATCTTTCAGTAAGTAGTTAACAGAAAGCAATGAAAAACTTCCTCTCCATATCATTATTAAAAAGCTTATTTCTTATCAGTTTCATACTGATGAGTACAGGGGAAGTTTTTTCATTTCAATCCACGTTTGTTCCTATTAACGAGAGTAGGCTTTGGATTCAGGGGAGTTCAAATGTCAATCAGTTTGAGTGTTATGCAGAAAACTACTCGGGTGAAGCAACTGTGCCCAATGAGGTGGAAGAGACACCATCTGTTATTAATGCATCCAGCGAACTGCTTCTCTTAAAAATTGATATTGAGGTGGATAGCTTTGAATGTGGAAAACAGAGTATGAATAAGGACCTGCAAAAAGCATTACAGGCCGAAAAATTCCCTGAAATTACCTTTCTCTATCAAAATACAACCCTCTTAAGTGAGCCTCAGAACAGGAATGACGGATTCGAGTTAAGAGTTCATGGATTGTTAACCGTAGCCGGTACAACCAAGGAGATTTACTTTAATACAGAGGCATACTATATAAATCAACAGCGTGTTCGTGCAGTCGGGAAAACTACTATTAACATGACTGATTTTGGCGTTGAACCGCCAACAGCTTTAATGGGATTGATCAGGGCAAATGAGGAACTTACCGTAAACTTTGATCTGATTGCCGAGCCGCAAAATTAGCAGAGAGATGTTAAAAAAATGGATTGATGAGATACGGGCAAAATCGAATCTCTATAAAACAGAGTGCTGGAAGTATCATTTGTCGGGCAATGTAATTGAACTTTCCATTTTGCCTGCTTACTTGAAACAAAATGAATCCTACCGATGCTCAGTTATTGCTGTAGGACAGGTTTTAAATGCACTTTCTAAAAAAATTGAAAAAGGGCATCTGAACTTTCATATTCAAAGTTTTCCAAATCTCGAGAGTCCCGAAATTGTAGCTGCAATCCGAACGGGAGAGAAAAATGAATTTACCGGCAATTCTACCTGGAAAAAAGTGATAGATAGCGATGACCAGGATGCAATTTCAATGATTTACAAATATGCAGAACGCTACCAGCTTGATGTTCAGAAAGCTGATAATTTATCACAAGCAGACCCCAACAAGGAGATACCATTTGAGGACTACCCAACATGGTTAGCTCTCTATTCCAGGTTCAACAATCCGTTTACCTGGCTGAATATTGGGTACTTGAAAGAGTGTCTGCGGTATGATTTTTCGAACTCATCGAAATCTGAACAACTTCGTATTATCGATTTTTGTTCAATAAACACTAAGCAATATCCTAACCTTAAAGTCCCCGAAAACAAGTTTATCCAATCTCTGATTGGTATACGATCGATGAATATGTAGTCACTTCATTCCAGTAATGAACTACCTCATGGCAGAGCCCACGAGGTATCAACTTGAAAACCATAATTTTCTTAAATGTACTGTAGCGAACTAATTTCCTATTGATATTGTATCTGTCATTGGAAAAGATGAATATCATTTATAAAATAGTTTATCAACCTTATCGTTTACCTTGTTCATTTTGTCTTGAAACAAAAGAACCAAAAATTCAAGGCGGTGAAAGAATTGGCGGCGGTCACTGAATCTCTGCTACCTTTTATCAATGGTCCGCCTCGTTTATAGCTCGTTAAATTAGTTCAGAGCCGGTATGATAAAAGGTCCCCGCAGATCTTCAGGCTTCCTCAATCCGCCAATTCTTTCGAGGCCGGAGTTGTTCTTACCCTAAAATAAGTCAACTCTAAAACGGCGATAAATGGATGTTGAAATAACTATAATTCTTCTTTCAAAAGCTTATTGTAGATCTATTTTTAAAATATTAAACGGATATTTTTAGAAAATATACGTAACAGCTTTAAGTCAAGAATTACCAACCTTTTACATAGCCTAAATTGGCTATATTTAAAATTACATGGGTAATGTCAGCTTCGAAGGTATCGTGTGGACACAAGTTTATCTTTAAGACATTTACCGGAATCAATGATCAATAGTTATCAGGAGATCCCTCCACTGCAACCCCGACAGAAAAATCGCAGTCGGGGTTTTCGGTCGGGATGACAATGGCGTGGTGGGTATCGGCGGCGGGCAGTACATGACGTTTTTTCCAAACACGGCCCTTTATGCCCGCCGCTTCCTCACCCCTTGTTGTGTCATCCCGACTAAGAGAGCGGAGCGAACGCATGGAGGGATCTCATAGATATAGGCTTATTATGCCTGCACGGCTTCACAAGGATCTTGGTATATAATTGAATAATGTAGAAGATGTGTCCACACGATAGCCTTCGAAGGGGGCAATGGGGGATGATCATTTATGCTTCAGAACCAACATAAATTCCAAAGGGATCCGCCTAACAGCTGAAAGGATCTACTTGTTTCTATTGCAAATTTGTATCTACACAATGGAACTCTTTGGAGTGTATCTCTGTAAGAATCCTTTGGACATACCAAAAAATTATAGAGCATCAAACAAATAAATCACACAAAAAATAGTGTAACTCAACAAATGCTAATGGGCTGTAAATCGTTATAATCAAGCGAATTTTAAAATCTACTTCTAAATTCAAAAAGACTTACCTACTATTATTTTAAAGAAGGCTTTGCAAAACCGTGGGTATGCGTCAATCTGAACTTGATTCAGATTCTCCATTCGTCTTTATAGCCAGTATCAGGAGATCCTGAATCAAGTTCAGGATGACGGTCAGAGTTTTGCAAAGCCTTCTTAAATTTAAAAGTCTATTAGTCATAACCAACTTTTAATGTGTTTAATAATTGAGTGTAAACATTCCCAAAATGCCTTCTGAAATTTTTTTAAAATTAACAAATAGATTAATTGATTCAGATGAAAAGGCATTTGATCAACTTTTTCGCCACTTATATGCACCATTAGTGAAATTTTCACATAAATACACGAAAGACAGATCGGCCGCAAGCGACATTGTACAACAGGCGTTTATAAATGTGTGGCAAATTCGGGAGGAGTTATCCCCGAACCAGTCCATTAAAACATATATGTTCAGAACAGTTCGAAATTTATCTCTGAATTATATTCGCGACAGATCGCGTATCACAACCGGGCTTGAAACTGAAAATCTTGAGTCTGATGAAATACCATTCTATGGTGAATCAAGCAGCTTACATGAAAATAAACAGCTTCATTTGGTGAAGAAGTGGATTAGCAAGCTGCCGGACAGACAACGGGAAACGTTGAAAATGAGCAGGTTCGAAGGATTGAGCCACGAAGAAATTGCAGAAGTTCTGGATATATCAAAAAGAACTGTAAACAATCATATTGTACATGCAATGAAAAAATTGAAGCAATATCATGATGAATATACACAAATGAATATGTGATTTTATGAGTAAAGACCCATCAGATTACCCACAAAATGAAAAAGAAGTATTGCAAAAGCTATTTGAAGAATTATCCGATGAAGATCTGGATTTTGAAAAGCTGAGTACTGATTCCAACCGTTCTGAATCAAATGAAATTACAGTAACAAATTTCGAAACAGAACATGTACTCGATTCTTTAAAAAGCAAACTTGGCCATGCAAAAGATGAGGCACCGGCAGACAAACAACATGAGGCCAGTGACAAATCAAATGTATGGCGAAATTTTAGATATTATCTGGCTGCGGCAGTCATATTAATTGCCACGGGAATCGGCTACATGGTTGTGCCGGTCACCCATTCTGTACCCTACGGTGAAACAGCTACAATTCAGCTCCCTGACGGAAGCAATATAGTAATGAACAGTGGCACGGAAATTCAATACAATCGCCTATTTGGGAAAACGAACAGGCATTTACAATTCAATGGCGAAGCTTTTTTCGAGGTAGAACCTTCAGATAATGTATTTATTGTTGAGGCTAATGGAGCTGTTGTGGAAGTTACAGGAACTGAATTTAATGTACGTTCGTGGCGCAATGATCCAGGTTCTGCCGCCCAAGTTACAGTTGCATCCGGCACGGTACGCTTCTATCCGGCTGCAAACAAGTCAGCAGGTGTAGAATTAACTCAGGGTCTTTCCAGCAGATGGTATCCCGATGACCGCAGCCCCACAGATCCCGATGAGGTTGACTTAGATGATGTAACTGCGTGGAAGGAAAATAACCTCTCATTTATCGGCCAGCCACTGCGTTTAATTTTTAATGAAATCGAAAGAAAATTTAATGTAAATATTGAAATACAAGATGAAAAAACCGGTAACGAAGTACTGACAACTTTCTATACCGGTCCTCAAAATGCAGAAACATTACTGGATGATATTACAACGGTGAAGGGCTTGAATTACAGAGAGACAGCAAATGGGTATATCGTCTTCAACGAAAATTAAACCAATACACGGAAAATCTGTTTGCAGCTTAATGACCAAAGCATGCACATTTGCGATTGTGTTTTTGATGGTTGGATTTTTCCATCAGCCCAACCTGAATGCACAGAATTCTGATTCCGACAGATATACTTTCGAATTTTCAGGAATTGAATTGTTTGATGCATTAAAAACAATTGCAAATTCAACTGAAGCTGATATCGTATTTGATCCGGCCATACTCGAGGATTTCTACATATACGAGCGAATAAAAAATAAGACTATTGAGCAGATTTTAACTACAGTGCTCAACGGAAGTGGCTTAGATTATCTTGTACTCTCATCCGGCACTTATGTAATCATACGAACCACAAAACGGATGCCTGAATATGGTACATTTGCCGGCAAAATTTTTGACGCACAAACAGGCGAAGTACTTCCCGGAGCTACCGTAATGCTGGCAGACGCCAGTGGCGGAACAAGCAGCAATCATAATGGCTATTTCAGTTTGGGCAAATTAAAAACAGGTACTTATGATATTATTTTCTCCTACACAGGTTATCGGCCTGTAAAAAAATCTGTCACAATTTCATCTGACGAAGATCCTCCGGAACAGATAGCCCTTCGTTCAAAAAGAGTAGATATTTCACCAATAGTGGTTTCCGCACATCAACCGCTGATGCCCATCAATCATAGCAATGAACTTACCAGTCAGATGCAGACTGATTGGGAAGCCGGAAGTTTATCAAATGATGCTATACGTGCGCTAAATCTTTTTAGTGGTGTGCAATACGGCTTGCCAATGACGGATGTACACCTACAGGGCGGCCAAAACAGCGATCACAGAATGTTCCTGGATGGTGTTCCCGTCTATAATCCATACAGCTTCGGACAGCTTTACAGCGCATTTAGCCCGTATGCACTGGGCCGGATATCTGTTGAGAAAACAGGCTTCGGGGCATCCTCAGGCAGTCATATTGCCGGAAAAATAAACCTGACCCATGATCTGAGTAACAGGAGAGAAGAGCAGGGAACTATTCAGGCAGATCCGGTAAATACGAATGCCCGGTTTACCATTGGCAGTGAAAATTCAGCATTTCGCTTGATGGGTGCTCTGAGATTGAGCTTTTGGAACCAGTTTCAATTTCCGGCCTTATCCAATACCATACAGGAATGGGATTCTGTTGATCCATTAACCTACAACATTCTTGTAAATGCAAACGAAGACACTCCTCTGTTTCAATCCGCCGCCAATCAAACAGATATACGTTATCACGATTTACACCTGGCGGGAACCTACGAAATAGATGATTACCGTGACTTCTCTTTTTCGGTATATCAAGGGAGAAATTTTGTTGAGACAGATCTGCTCGCCTCCGGTATGCAAAATCCCGAACAGCACCGGATGTTTGCCACAGACACCTACGACTGGAACAACCTGATTTCACAAATTCAGTATAACTGGATAGCGACTCCCCGTTTGGATATCCAGGCGAAATTGAGTTACAGTTCCAACCGGCTCCATCATCAATATTCCATGTTTGACAGAGATCAGATTGTGGCAATCACCGGAAATAGTGTCGGATCACCCGATGAAGAATTACGTTTGTTGTCAGAAAGAATAGATGAAGCCGGTTCACAAACCGACAGAAATGAGATCCGGCACCTGACACTGAAAAGTGATCTCAGCTATTCATTTTCTCCAAATTTCTCGCTTACAGGTGGTATCAAAATGGATAAAGTAGAGTCGTTTTTTGACCTGGAAGGACTTTTTTACCTGCCATCTGTGAATCAACAAAACAGTTATATCTACAGCAGTTACGTTGATGCGGAATGGAGGCCTGCTCAAAATTTTAGGTTAACCGGGGGATCACGATTTACCATGTTTGGATCTGGCGGAGAGATTTATACTGAACCGAGAGCAGCTATTCAGTACGACCGATCAAACACATCTATTGGATATTGGTCCTTAAGGCTTTCCGGAGGCGTTTACAGGCAGTTCATCAACAGATTTGATATAACAAATGTAGGCCCAAGCTCCCTGGTCCCCTCCTTTTCGATATGGTCTCACAACAATGCGATACAACAACCCCTATCGTACAATGCAAATGTAGATTTACTGGTTGAGCCGACTGATAGAACTTCTTTCAGAGTTGAAGGCTATGTAAAAAAGCAGCCTTCAGCTTATATCACTTCATACAACAATCTGATACTGAACAATGAATCAGAACGTACCGGTTTCAAGTCGTTTGCAGAACTCACAGACATGAATATCTACGGAGGCGGGTTCAGGTATCATCAGGCTCTGCTGAATTCGGATCTTCAGCTACTGCTTGGGTACGACCTTAGTATTTCCAGGGTAAATTACAAAACACAGTTTGGAAGAGTGTTACCTGCACCGTGGAATGAGCCTCATCGGATCCAGGCGCGGGTGCTTGGCAGACTCACGCCAGGTTTATCAGTAATTGCCAAATGGCAGAGTACTTTCGGGCGCACATGGGGATTCAGGCAGGCCTATTACGATTTTCTTGTACTCCACAATTTCAACTCGGCCGGCAGCCGTGATTTTTTGACACCCGAAAATGACCGCCTAAAACCCTTTCACCAACTCGATCTTGCATTTGTATATCAGGTATCGGCCTATGGAATGAACACTGAGATTCGGTTGGACCTTATCAATCTTCTGAACCGTCAAAATGTTATTGATCAAACGTTGGTTCCCACACGGCCAGAATTATCAACTTCTCAAATTTCAGAAAGAGAGTTTGAAGTCAGGGAGAGAACCATGCCGGGTTTTACGCCATCCATTAGTGTTCAGATCGGATTTTAATCCAGACTACTGAACAATTTATAGTTTAAGCAGCGGATTTTAGAATACCCACTGTGGTTTTTTAAAAAACTACCCTTTGGCTTTCCATGGAAGCTTTCACGCTTATTCCACATCTATTTCCCGTTATCATTATCTCATTGAGCAAATGCAGGATTATCCTATATACTGTCCTGACCTTTCAAAGTTAGATGCGTTTAGCTGATCTAACGTGCCGTTACCTACAATTTTAAGCGTCTGCAGTATGCTGCGCTAAAGTCTTTTGCTTACCAACAAATGTCCTGCTAACGGAGCATACGTATTAACTTTCGTAAAAATTACCACAAAAGTTGATCTAATTTTTTTTGAATGATTATTAGTCACCTCGGAATTCTCTCGTGTTAGTAGGGCAGACCAATCATGGTAAACTAACAACTAATTAAAAAGGTAACTGTTCCAATGAAAAATCTTTTAAATCCTAAATTAATATTTATCGCCTTGTTATCACTTGGCTTGCTTTTTATGAAGGCCTGCAGTGATGACGATAACGTAACCTCAAACGAACCAGAACCCGAACCTGAAGAAACACTCGCGGATGTACTAACAAACGATGACAGCTACAGCACACTGGTTTCACTTGTACCCGACAATTTGCTTTCTGACTTACAAAATGAGGAGCTTACCGTATTTGCTCCAACGAACGCGGCATTTGAAGCGATTCCTTCCGATGTGCTTAATAGCTTAACAGAAGACCAGGTAGAATTAATAATTACCTATCATCTCGTGGCCGGTACCACACTGTCCGGAGACATACCATCGCAAACAGATGTTGAGACCGTTCAGGGTGAGTTACTACTGCTGCAGTCTAATAACGGAGTGTTTGTAAACGGAGATACTGAAGTGGTTGCACCCGATTTAACCGCTGATAATGGCGTAGTACACGGTATAGACCAGGTATTGCTGCCATCAGATATCAGAAAAGCACTTGGTGAAACCAATATTATTGATGTTGCAGAGGAAGCCGGTGGTTTTGAAACACTGCTTGGCGCGGTAGAATCTACAGGATTAAAAACCACCCTTCAGTTCCTTGAACCGTTTACCGTTTTTGCACCTAACGACGACGCATTTGCCGCTCTGCCTGAAGGAACGTTAGAAAGCCTTACAGCCGATCAGTTAACACAAATCCTTACCTACCATGCACTCGATAGCGAAGTATTTGCCGGTGATCTCGAATCTCAACAAGCTCCTGCTTCTCTAAATGGCGAAGAACTCTATATTTCTGCGGATGACGGGTCTGTCACTATCAATGGAAATAGCAATGTAGTTGCAGCAGATATTGAAGCAACAAACGGTGTGATTCATGTAGTAGATAGCGTTCTGTTACCTGACGCATTCGGTACAGTTGTTGATAATGCAATCAAGCGTTTTGATTTCAATACACTTGTGAATGCTGTTGTTGATGCAGATCTTGCAGATGCACTTCAAGCGGAAGGCCCATTTACAGTTTTTGCTCCAACGGATGATGCAATTGCTGAACTTCCGGACGGACTTTTAGCAAGCCTTTCGATGGAAGATCTTCAGGAAGTACTTCTCTATCATGTAATTGGTGCAGATATTAAATCCGGAGATCTTGAGGAACAACAGTCGCCGAATGCCCTTAGCGAAGAAGCTCTCTATATAACAGCAGGCGATGGCGTGACCGTGAACGGGAGTTCCAGTGTGATAGCTGCGGATGTTGATGCTTCAAACGGAACCATTCATGCAATAGACCAGGTATTATTACCAAATAAATTTCTGAACGTTGTTGAAATTGCACAGAAAAACTATGATCTAACCACTTTGGTGAATTTGGTTGTTGATGCCGACTTAGCCGGCACTCTTTCAGGTGATGGCCCCTTCACAATCTTTGCACCTGTAAACAGTGCATTTGATGAAATTTCGGATACTCTTGAAGGATTGTCTGAAGAAGAGGTCTCGGATGTCCTCACCTATCACGTAATTCCGGATCTTATTAAGAGTGGCGACATTCCAGAAGGAACTACCGAAATAGGTACGGTTAATGGCGCTGAGGTTACGATTGTAAATGACAGTGGCTCAGTTACTGTAAATGGCGAAAGCGTAATTACAGTAGACCTCGAGGGTACCAATGGCGTAATACACCTGATTGATGGCGTATTAATTCCGTAAATGCTTTCGAAGTAGTACTATAACGCGTTTACCGGTTTCAAAGAATCAAGTATTCTGAATTAGAAATCTATCGGCTTGCTGTAATGGCAGGCCGATTTTATTTTCTGAAATGTCATCAAACTCGTGGTTTCTACCCTTCGGTTGTCCAGCTACAGTTTTTTGTTCAAATTTCTGTGGATAACCACAAAAAGTTGCGTTCACGTAAGACCTTTATTGTGAATGTCCTTTTCAATTGAAACGTATATCAGGCAGATAAAAAATATCTACTGTCATGTCAATTATCATTTGTCGGATATAGACCTGACAGCATTCCCGGTGCTTTTCCGGGTTTCTGTCAGCGTCAAAAATCAACGCTGTCAGATCCAGTGGGTGCTGACAGGTTGCTTCCGACATTTCATATTTGACTTAACACTACTTTCTTTCCACACTCGATGCGATCTCCACATCATTCAGCAATGTTTTATGAACAGGGCACTTTTTTGATATTTCCAGAAGCCGGTTCAACTGCTCCTCACTCAAATCTCCCTTCACGATCAAATCTTTTTCAATCTTATCAATCCTCGCTTTTGGATCATCACAATCCTCGCAATCTTCAGCGTGGGCTTTGTGATGCCGCATTTCAACGTAAATGTCCTCAACAGGCCACTCTTTTCTGTCAGCATACATCTTCAACGTAATGACAGTACACGCACCCAGCGACATTAAAAGATAATCGTATGGATCTGGCCCGGCATCTTTACCGCCAACATCTTCCGGTTCATCGGCAATAAGTTCGTGGGGACCAGCTGTCATTACCGTTTTATAATTCTCATCGCCCAAATGAAAATGAACAATTTTCTTTTTGTCTGATTCTGACATGATCTAATCCATTTTTTTAATTCCGATTTAAAACTTTGGTCAATAATACAATTAAATTTAGAATTGCTTGTAACAAATGATTCAAACAAATACCGCCGATAGTGTAGTAACCAGTAAATTAATATAGTGTCAGGATCAATAAATAAATTTAATAGCCCACCTGAGAAGAGGCCACAAAAGCACCAAAACACAAATAATTTTGTGATTTCGTGTTTTTGTGGCTACCTGATTGACTAAACTTTTTTAAAGATTGTAACACTAGCGAAAGTGTTAAGCAAAACGTCACTTTATCCAGTCTGGTTTTTGCCAGAAGCGGAGCTACCAGACGCAATGTTCCGAAGGAGGACCTTCGGAGCAAGTAGAAAAGTCATTGTGAGGAAGTGAAATGACCGCGGCAATCTACCTTTTGTTGTCAAGCCAGGAGATTGCTTCGCTATCCTCACAAAGATATAAACTCCCGACTGGCTCAAGTGTTAAGCGAAGCGTCACTTGTGCCCCGACTTACCGACTTCCAAATACCCGCTAAGGTATCATCCGAAATGATTTCTTAACAATCTGATCATTAAAAACTAACAATAGGCACATCTACAAATAATATTAGATGGTTTTATTACCCATAAACAATCATCTGTTATGGTAAAAAAACCGCTCGATATCGTTGTCTTGTCAGACATTCACCTGGGAACAGTAGGATGCCACGCCCTCGAACTTTTACAATATTTGAATTCCATTGATCCAAAAATCATAATCCTGAATGGTGATTTTGTAGATGTTTGGAATTTCAGAAAGTATTACTGGCCGGAATCGCACATGATGGTTTTGCGAACCATGCTGACCATGATGACCAACGGAACCGACATTTACTACCTCACCGGCAACCACGATGAAATTCTCAGAAAAGTATCCAGCCTGCAGCTCGGGCCATTGTTTATTCGGGACAAACTGGTTTTAGAGTTAAATGGTGAAAAGGTCTGGGTTTTCCACGGGGATATTTTTGACATCACCATGAAACACAGTAAATGGATTGCCAGAATTGGAGGAAAAGGCTACGATCTGCTCATTTTGTTGAATCGTGCCATTAATAAAATCACAGAAAAAACAGGTCGAGGTAAATTCTCTCTTTCTAAAAAAATAAAAGACAGTGTAAAAAAAGCTGTTCGTTTTATTGAAGATTTTGAAACAACTGCCATAGAACTGGCCATTGAACAGGGATACGATTATGTAATCTGTGGTCATATCCACCAACCCAAAATTCGGGGATACGAGAACGAAAAAGGTTCAGTAATATATATGAACTCCGGCGATTGGATTGAAAATCTTACCGCCCTGGAGTACGACGGAAATGAGTGGAGCATGTTCAAATTTAGAGAAGAAGATTTTGTTCAATCCGAACGTATAGAAAAATTAATCCGCTCTCACCGGCGAAATTCAGAGATTCTTATCAAATGAACATACTTTATGGAATCCAGGGAACCGGTCATGGTCACATTAGCCGGGCACGAGAAATCATACCCATATTATCTGAAAAAGCGAATGTAGATGTACTGGTAAGCGGCTATAACTGCAATATGAAACTTGAAAATATTGAAGTGATTCAAAAAAGAGGAATAAGCCTTTCGTATGATTCAGAAGGAAGTGTTTCTTATTTAAAAACAGCCCTCAATCTTAAGCCGATCACATTTGTCCGCGATATTAGTACTATGAATGCGCAAGATTACGATCTGATCATTTCAGATTTTGAACCGGTAACAGCCTGGGCTTCTCAACAGAAAAATGTGTTTTCGGTTGCGCTTAGTCATCAGGCTTCATTCATCTCGCCTAACTCTCCGCGCCCGGCTAAAAAATCTGTGATTGGAGAACAAATTCTAAAACATTTTGCACCCTGCTCAGCCCCAATTGGTTTTCATTTTAAGCGGTATGATTCGTACATACTTCCTCCTATTATTCGCCGCGATGTACGATCACTATCAACCAAAAACGGAGACCATGTAACTGTGTATCTTCCCGCTTTTGATCATCAACTATTACTTCGGAAGTTTCTGCATATTCCACGGGTTGAGTGGCATATTTTTTCGCCAAGCTGTAAAAACTCCTACTCTGTGATGAATGTGAGCATCAACCCGGTTGGAAATAAACCGTTTTTAGACAGTATGAAAACCAGTCTTGGGGTGATTACCGGAGCCGGATTTGAAACCTGTGCTGAGGCGATGTTTCTTGGCAAAAAGCTGTTGGTTATCCCCATCTCAAATCAATACGAACAATATTGCAATGCAGCGGCTTTACAACAAATGGGCGTTCAAACCATTCGGAAAATTGATGAGTCTTTTGTCAGTATCATAAAAAACTGGGTTGATCATACACCTGCGGTTCAGCTTTCCGAAATTGCCGATACCTCCAATTTGGTTGATCTTCTTCTTGAACTGGCAACAAATCATCACAAGGTATTCAAATTTGAAAATCTTCTTGAGAAAGAGAATTACAGATCCTATCTGCCGGTTTCAGAGATTATGCACTAATCCCTGGCAAATATTTTTCATTGATAATGTTCAGGTGATGAAGCTCATGGCCTGCAATTACATAGCCGGTAGCCCGAACTGTAAATTCAGATCCGCTGATGGTCCCCCGTCTCAGTAACTCTGCGTTGGTGAAATTTGAATAAAGAGCAATAGTAGAATTTCGGGTGGCTTCATATTGTTCTTGCAGATGATCAAGCGACTGATCGTTAAAGTTTACTTGGTTCATATACAGATCCTGGTCAAACCCCGGCAATGGTTTTGGCTCTCCCCTCGCAACGCATAAGGCCCGGTAGTTAAAAATTCTCTCCGTATCCGTAAGGTGGCCAAAAACCTGTTTTAAAGTCCACTTTCCCTTCTCGTACCGGAACAATGCATCTTCATCAGTTAATCCCAAAAACAGGTTTTTCATCTCTTGTGCATTCGAAAGAAGCTGATCTTTCAACGGTACGTTATTGCTGAGTTTTACATACCGTTCATAAAACTCGCCGTATTCGTTTTGTTCAATTTTCATAACCTTTTTTGGATTGATGGGTTTTGGAGTCATGAACATGTTAGTGACCTGTCAGAGTGCGATAGCTCCTGTCAGAGTCACGGTTAGCTATTTCTAAGAGAATTCTTTGGCACAACTCTGGCAGGAGCCGAAAAGCACGGCGCTCTGCCAGGTTGTTTGATTTAGTAATTAAAGTAAATTACTCAACGGAATGCGATGAAACATTTGTTACCGCATTTTGCTCTCCACCTGCATACGAAATGGTTTCATACGGCATCAAAACTCCATCGGATTCCCGCCAATCTGTTGATACTATCTTCACTTCCACCTGCTCTCCGGCTTGAGGGTCGAACTGGCGATACGTGCGAACAATTGGAAGTGATGTTTCTGGATCAAGATACAGGTGCAGTGTCGGCTCGGCTTCCACCCGTATATGAGCCAACTCCTGCCCTTCCATCTGTTCCATGCCCAGATATTCAACATTAAAATCATCTCTGTTTAGCGCAAGATAGATGTGATTGCGGTGGTACTCAGCCATCAACTGTTGTTTTTGAGCCGGCTGCATTGGCATTTCGTTGCCGCCCATACTCATTGAACCTTCTCCGTCCACAATCTGCATGGTTACCTGGCCCATTGGCATAGTCACATCAGCCACCAATTTATCTGTGTTGAAATTGATGGTTTGAACAAGGTCCAGATTCATCTCTCCCTGTGGAGTTTGAACAATATTTTCTGCTTCAAAAACCAGTTCACCATCTATCGGGCCATTCGGCAGTACTGCATTCGCCATATTGTTGAACCATTCACGGCCAGCCGCA
This sequence comes from Balneolaceae bacterium, assembly GCA_034521495.1. NCBI lineage: Bacteria > Pseudomonadati > Balneolota > Balneolia > Balneolales > Balneolaceae > Balneolaceae bacterium. The sequence continues at coordinate 2,948 of JAXHMK010000002.1, read as the reverse complement.
GCATCCCCGGCAACCGATTCTTCCTCAGCTCCCGGTTCCGGAATGGTGATATCCACTTCATTCACTTCACCGTATTTTTGAAGCTGATCTCCAATCTCTTCTTCATTACCTATAACCAGTATTTCAAGCTGACCGGGATTCAGGTACTCCTGGGCAACCCGCTGTACGTCTTCAATCGTTGTCTCACGAACTTCATCCAGATATTTCTCAAAGGCATCTTCAGGCAATCCGCGAAATTCGTTCGACATTTGTTGGTTTAGAATCTCTTCGTAACTATCATACTCAAAAATGGCTGAGTTCAGAATGAGATCTTTAGTACTTCGAAGTTCCTCTTCCGAAATCGGTTCATTCTGTAATCGTTCAATCTGTTCTATGATGGCATCAATCGCTTCTGCAGTTGTTTCGCTTTTCGTCATCACTCCGGTGTAAAATATTCCCGGGTAAAATGTATTCATGCTGTACTGGCCAAACGCAGAGTATGCCAATCCCATCTCTGTTCGAACCACCTGCATCAACCGGCCGGAAAATGTACCTCCACTCAAAACATTATTCATCACCTGGATCTCTGCATAATCAGGATTATCCCTCAAACCGCCAATATGTCCTAAAAGAACAACACTTTGATTGACATCGGACTTATTTGCAAAGTTGATTGAACTCCCCCATTCATAGTTCGGGTCTGGAAAGTTTAGGGTTGTTTCTTCACCCGAGGGTATATTACTGAAAGCATTGTCCAGTTTTTTGCGCATTTCAGATGCATCAAAATCTCCAACAATACCAACCATCATGTTTTCTGCAACGAAATGATTGTTATGAAAATTGATAATATCATCACGCGTAATATTATTAACGGTTTCATATTCAACATTACGTCCATAAACCGAATCTTTTCCATATATCAAACGGCGGAATTCACGAAAAGCTACTTGCTGGGCATCATCATTTCTCCTCGAAATACTGGATTTCCTCTGCGTTTTTGCAAGTTCAATTTTATCCTCCGGAAATGCAGGATTTTTCAACAGATCGATAAATACGGATAGAAGTTCATCGAAATCTTCTTTCAGAACGTTCATACTTGCACTTCCCGAAGAAAATCCGATTCCCGTTTCCATACTTGCCGCCCTGTTTTCCAGCATCACATTCAACGAATCTGCAGGATGCTGTTCTGTTCCACCAGACCGAATTACTGTACCGGTAATGGATGCCAATCCCTCTTTCTCTGCAGGATCTAAAACACCGCCGGTTTTAATGATTACACTAAGATCGATCAGCGGCAGTTCTTTGTCTTCAAGCAGAAAGAATGTAATTCCATTATCAGACGTATATGTTTCAACTTCAGGAACCTGGAATTCATTGAGTTCGGGAAATTCCAGTTCATCATATGTTTTTTGTGCATGGAGTATGGAGTTCGTTAGAATAAACAACATGCATAAAAGGGCAACTCTTTTCATAAGTCCAGAGATATTTTCAATTAAAAAATTGTGGAATTGTTGATTATCAGTTCGCATCTGCAACCTCCTCATTCTCTTGGTTGACAATGGTTCCAACCGTAAGATTATCTTTTATAAAGTAGGTATTTGCTACTCGTTGCAGATCATCCAGGGTAACTTCGTTCAGTTCCTCTATATCTGTAAAAACCTTTCGCCAATCGCCTTGCTGCCCCTCTGCAATAGCAAAAGCTTGTGCTAAACCACTGTTTGAATCAAGTGACCGGACTAAATTGGCCCTGGCATTTGTCTTAGCCCGCTGGAGTTCCTGTTGGGTTAATTCTCCATTTTTTACTTTCTGAATCTCTTCATGGATTGCATTTTCAAGTGTATCTACTTCTACGTCTTGATTTGGCAAAGCATAGGTCAGAAACATGGTTTCGTACTTTGTGCCCGGAAATCCATTAAAAGCTTGCACCGTTAAAGCAAGTTGTTCTTCCTCTACCAATCTTTTATACAGGCGTGATGTACGTCCACTTGAAATAATGGATCCCAATATTTCAAGTGCTTTTGCATCCGGATGATCCTGTGCTACCGTATGATAACCCATCAGTAATATTGGCTGTGATTGACCTTGAATACTAAAACGCCGTTCACCTCTTTGCTCTGGCTCCTTAGTATAAACCGGCGGAGCTTCAGGTCCTTCTTTCAAATCACCAAAATACGTTTCTGCCATTTCGCGTACTTCATCTACATCCACATCTCCTGCAATGGAAATCGTAATATTACTGGGTACGTAGTAGGTATTATAGAACTCCCGGGCATCTTTTATAGTGGTTGCTGTAATATCAGAATTCCACCCAATAACCGGGCTGCCATATGGATGAGCTGTATAAGCTACGGCAAGAAATTCTTCAACAAGCCTTCCAAGAGGCTGCGATTCAACACTTGATCTGCGCTCTTCCCGTACCACCTCTTTTTCTTTATAAAACTCACGGAATACAGGATTTTTAAAACGAGCAGATTCCAGTGAGAACCATAATTCCATTCGATTTTCTGGCAGGCTGTAAAAATAAACTGTAAGATCTGCTCCGGTTCCGGCATTCATTCCGGTACCACCGTTTCTATCAATTATTTGAGAATATTCATTATTGACTACATATTGATCTGCCTCTTCCTGAAGTTCAGTAAACCGATTCCATAGTTCTTCTAACTTTACAGAATCAGGTGAAGGACTATACGATTCATGCAACCACTGCTGATATGTTTGATCCAGTTCCTCAATTACTTTTTTCTCTTCTTCCCAATTTGTAGTGCCAATGTAGTGCGTCCCTTTAAATGCCATATGTTCGAATATATGAGCCATTCCTGTATTACCGATGGGTTCGTTAACTCCCCCAACATCCACATGGGTTACAAAACTTACTACCGGGGCAACCGGCCGTTCTACTACAATAAATGTGAGACCATTATCGAGTGTGAACTCTGTGACTTTTTCTTCAAAGCTTTCGAGATCCTGGG
>JAXHMK010000001.1 GCA_034521495.1 Balneolaceae bacterium | reverse complement strand
CCGAAGGGCCATAATATTGGCCAATTTGTCTTTATTTGGAACATCATTTGAGAATGTTGACATTTAAGTTCATTTATTGATCTCTCTATAATCACAAACAGGATGTTACAATGAAAAAATTAGTGATAATATTTATGTACATAATCATAGCGGCCATTTTCTTTCAAGGCTGTATGCATGAACAATCTTCGGAAAATGAATCGATCAATCCCGAAGTAACGAAACAAGTCCTCGATCACCACTGGCAAACGTTCAGAGATAATGACCTTGAAGGTGTGATGGAAGATTACACGGAAGAATCGATTTTAATCACCCCAGACACGACATACAGAGGGCTTGAAGAGATACGGCAGAATTTTGTCAATGCATTTGAAGCTTTTCCATCCGAAGAAAATCCCCTCACTTTAAATAAAAGTGTTGTAGAAAAAGATGTTGGATATATATTATGGGAAGCCTCGACACCAGAGTTCGAACTCGTTTTTGCCACGGATACATTTATCATTCGGGATGGGAAAATTATCCGGCAAACCTATGGTGGAGTAACACAACAAAATCTGGAGTAGCAGTTTTGTTCATAAACTTTAAAAAGTGACAAAAAGACGAGATAGTAACAGCGAAAGATGTGCTTGAAACAGCCATCCAACTATTTAAAGTGAATGAATAGAGGTAAACAAGCGTAAACTTTTACATCAAAGAAAAGAATGCCGAAAACAGTTTGGGGTAAGTAGTTCTGAATTCAGAAAAAAATGTTATTCCTCTATTGTTATGAAATTTAAATTTCAACTCAGCTCTATTCTCTTACTATGCTTTCTCCTGCTTACGATGACCTGCAGTGATCAACAAAATGACAAATTCGATTTTACAGGAGAGTAGACCATCGAATCGTACAGGATAATCACTGAAATTGATAATGAAGTTATCAATGATCAAACCGCTGAGGATGCCGGGGTCTTTCGATTTATGAATGGAGGATCTGGTTTAGTTACAATTCTTGTACCGGGAGTTTCACTGGTAGACAATCCAATCACCTGGAATTATAATCAAAAAAATAAGGAGCTGATTATAGACTATAAAACCGGACAGGATCTGTTTAATTACCAGGTTTCCTTTCATGAGGGGGATCATGTAACCCTTCGATATGAAAAAATTACACAATCCAAAGAATCTTCTTCCCTGTTCAGAAATACAATTGAACTAACAAAGACAAAGAGTTAATTCATTTAGAAATTGGTTTCATCATTTTAAACACCGTTTAAAAAATGATCTCACTCATATACAACTGAGAGACACCTAAAACCTTTCTCTTAAAAAAATCCAAACATTTCTGCTAAAAGTACAAGACTTTTCCCTGTCCCAATCCCATCTTCACGTAAGTAAAATTGGACGAAGCCGAAAATCCATCTCTAAAGAGTAGGCTAATAAAAAACTATAGATATTATGATCAGACTAAAGATTGGTAAATGGGCAATTCAATTTGTGATGTGTGCATTTCTGTTTGTGGGAATGGGTACAAATTTACAGGCACAGGACGATTCTGAAAATAAACCGATGCTGTTGAGCATAACTGAATTCCATGTGAAATTAGGTGAAAATTTAGCCTTCCAGGAAGGAGTAAAAGCATGGAAATCTTGCTACCTGGAAAATGATGGGGAATGGACCTGGAATATGTGGAATCGAATGAACGGGGAGGGTACGGTTTACTACCTGACATCATACTCTGCAAGTTGGGCTGAATTCACCGCTGAAGATCCGGCAGGCCAAGCATGTTACCGGCAAGCGGCAGAACTGATCTACCCGGCAGTTGAAAGCTATGAAGATCACTTCTCCTGGACCAAACCGGAATGGAGCATGACTCCCGGTGAATCACAAAATACGGTTGTGGAAGTTGCCTTCTTTCGGGTAAACAACTGGGGATTATTCAATTCACTGGCCTCCGAAGTGATGGAAATTATTGAAGAAGCAGAAGGCAGCAAACGGTCTTTATGGTATGAATCACACGGCGGTGGGCCGGATGGTTTTCACTATATGAATGTATTTCCGTATGAAAACATGGAAGCATTGGATGATCCTTATGAAAGTGCATGGGCCATTGTAGCTGAACAAGAAGGAGAAGACACTCGCGACAAACTCCTGGAAGATTACAGAAACTCTGTAGAAAATTCCTGGATGTATATTATGAGACTCAATGAAGAGATGAGCCATTCTGGCGGGGACGAATAATTAGTCGCTCCTTAAGAACTGTTATAAGTTACTGATAAATAATGGTTTAAATAGGATATATTATTAAAAATACGTATCTTGTTTTGCAAGAAAACCTGCATTTTCCTTCAAAAACCTTGCAATTTATGATAGGAACTTCCCCTTGCCAAAACCAACGCGATGTCTTTCTGCCACTGCTACGGGACTTCATCGACATGGATCACGATCTGGTACGACTTGCCCATAAAATTGACTGGAATCTGTTCGAGGAACAATTTGCCTGTTTGTATTCCGACACCGGCCAGAAGGCCGAACCGATCCGGCAGATGGTAGGATTTTTGATATTAAAACGACTCTACAATCTCGGTGACGAAACGCTGGCGGATGCCTGGGTGATGAATCCCTACATGCAGTATTTCTGCGGGAAGGCCCATTTCCAGCATCGTTTCCCCTGTGATCCGAGTGATTTGGTTCACTTTCGGGGGCGGATAGGCACCGGAGGGCTGGAGTTGATTTTTGCCCATTCGGTTCAGCTTCACGGAAAATCTGCCCGGTGTACCATCGCCACTTCCGATACAACCGTACAGGAAAACAACACCACCTTTCCTACCGACGCCAAATTGGCCAAAAAAGTGATTGACGGGTGCAACCGTATTGTCAACGAGGAGGGGCTGCCCCAACGCCAGTCCTACGTGCGGGTGAGCAAGCAGTTGTTGCGGGAGGCCTACTTTGGTCATCATCCCCGGCGGGCCAAAAAGGCCAAAAAAGCCCGCCGGAAGTTGCGGACGATTGCAGGGCGATTGCTTCGGGAGCTGGAGCGGAACCTGCCCGAGGACTACCAGCAGGACTATCAGGAGTTTATGGAGGTGGGCTGGCAGGCGATTACCCAACAGCGCACGGATAAAGACAAGATTTACAGTCTGCATAAACCCTTCACTGCTTGTATCGCCAAGGGCAAAGCTCACAAAAAATACGAATTTGGCAACAAAGTAGGGATCATTGTCCACCCGACTCGCCGACTTGTCTTGTCGGTGGCGGCCTACGAAGGCAATCCGAACGATTCGAAAACCATTGCCCCGCTGCTGGAGACCATGGATCGACTGGAGTTGGAAAAACCTGCCGAGGTCATTTTTGACCGGGGAGGCCGAGGGGCAAAGACCATCGATCCAGTCATTGTTACCACCCCGGACCCGCCGGGTAAATCAACCGATGAGAACCATAAACGGCGGATGCGACGCAGATTTCGCAAGCGAGCCGGGATCGAACCAATTATCGGACACCTGAAGAGTGATCATCGTATGGAACAGAACTATCTGCACGGCAAAGACTCCCCCTATAAGAATGCTCTGCTGGCAGCGACGGGATGGAATTTGAAAAAATGGATGGAGCAAACGCGTAAAAAAATAAAAAAAGCCTTGTTTCGATGGGGCTTTCAGTGGCTTTTTACACCTTCAATCTCCCTAAATCCGAGTTCTTAAGGAGCGACTAATTAATAGCAGAAAACAAATCAAGAGATATCACAGCCCCGCTTTGTTTTGGTTAGCGGGGCTTTTTTATTAAAAATATACCTATATCTCCTGTTTTACCGAGGCAGCAAGTGCAGCACCAATAATACCCGCATGATTACGACTTTGAGCCGGAACTATTTTGGAATCTACATCGAGGTAAGGTTTAAATTCATGAAAGCTTTTGCTTACCCCTCCCCCCACTATGATTATATCGGGCCAAAACAGAGCTACAATTAACTGAAGATATTCATTGACTCGACCTCCCCACTCTTCCCAGCTTAAATTATATTTTTCACGAATTGAATTTGCTGCATAATCTTCAGCATCCATTCCATGTAGGGGAATATGACCCAATTCTGTATTTGGCACTAACTGATGATTGTGAAAAATGGCTGTACCAATACCGGTTCCGAATGCAGCTATAAAGATCGTACCATTAATATCTTTTCCGGCTCCAAATTCTATCTCTGCATATCCAGCAGCATCCGCATCATTTACCAGGTGTGTTGGGCAGCCCGTTTCTTTTTCTATTTGAGCCGAAGCATTAATTCCAATCCATGAATCATCTATTTTGGAAGCTGTTTTTACGATCTCATCTTTTACAGCTGCCGGAAATCCACAACCTACAGGACCATTCCAATCAAAATGGCTAATTATCGCTTCAAACGTTTCTATGACGGCGGGTAATGTTGCCGGTTTTGGAGTTAATAAACGATAGCGTTCGGTGATTAGTTTTCCTCTTTCGACATCAACAATTGCCCCTTTTATACCTGTCCCACCGACATCAATTCCTAAAATTTCCATGGCAGATTATAATAAAGAAGTAATTAAATATGAAGTTTACTTTATTACTAATCATTCTATTGTAAAAAATATAATAGAAAACAACGCATCTCTTCACTGTAATGAACCTCCATATGAAGGCTTTGCAAAACTCTGACTGTCATCCTGAACTTGATTCAGGATCTCCGGATACTAACTATAAAGACGAATGGAGAATCTGAATCGAGTTCAGATTGACCAATAACCACGGTTTTGCAAAGCCCTCTGGCAGAGATTTATGGCCCAAAGAAGAAATAAAAATAGATTTTATACTTGAAGAGTGTTACGATGGAATCTTAGAATCTCATTTAATATGGGTAATTTCATGTTTCTACTAATCTTGCCGTTGAATTCCGAATTATGAGTTTTGGATCCATTACAATTACTTCAGGTTCACGAGATGGATCCTCAACCCGTTTGAAGAACAATTCTGCAGCTTTTTGTCCCATCTCGTAAGCAGGTTGTTTTACGGTCGTAAGTGAAGGTGAAATTGCTTTAGCCCAAGGAAGATCATCAAAGCCAATAATGGAGATATCTTCCGGAATTTTAAGATCATGATTATTTACAGCCTCAAGTACTCCCAACGTCATTAAATTATTTGTTGCAAAAATCGCAGTTGGTGGTGTATCTAAACTCAATAGCTCATCTGCTAAAGCACGTGCAGTTTCCGAACTTCGGGGATCACCTTCTTTAATCAAGCGTTTATCAATCTCAATTCCATTCTCCTTTAAGGCCCGTTCATACCCTTTTTGTCGCTCTTCAAATGATGAGAACTGAAGTGAACTTGTCAAAATAGCTATTTTTTTATGGCCTAATTCAATTAAATGGCTCACGGCATCATATCCTCCTTTGTCATTTCCAATAACTACAGTATCTACTTTCTTCCGCATCAGTTTTCGGTCAACACAAACAATTGGAATTCCAAGCTCAATAATACTATCGATCTCATCCCCAAATTGATGAATAGGTGGTAAAATAATCCCATCGACAGATTCAGATTTCAAAACCTCCAGATAAAATCTTTCTTTATTTGGATTTTCATCAGAATTACAAAGTATTACGGCAAAATCATTGCCATAGGTTACGTCCTCAATACCACGGACAATATTCGAATAGAATTGATTTTGAATGTCTGGAATGATTAGTCCGAGCAACTTGGACCGGCCATTCGAATTACGTAATCGCTGAGCCACCCTGTTTGGCTGATAGTCCAGCTTTGTCATAGCTTTTTGGACTCTTTCTCTCGTTTCATCATTCACTTTACTTGAACCGTTAATTACTCTTGAAACTGTTGTTATCGAAACTTCTGCTTTTTTGGCTACTTCTTTTAACGTTGACATAATTTTAAATTGTTAAATAAATAATGTGTGATCTAATCGTCTTTGAAAAAGTTTATTCTTTGTCAATTTTTTAATACAGGTCTATAAAGAATTTCGAATGTACTTAAAAATTATCTTATATTAGATTGTATTTGTGTAAACGTTTTCAATTAATTGAATTACAACCAATAAATATACAAATTTTTTCATAACCGTTTAGCCTATAATCGGTTGGAAAACCTTTGAGTTCTAATAAAGTAAAAAAATCATCGGATAAGATAACACCATTTGGCGGATTAGATTTTTGCCTGGAAAGTTTTCGCACGTAGCGGGCTGGCGGGACTGATTGACCGGCACCTCGGCCCGAGAGGTCAAACGGCCGGGTTTTCCTACAGCGATATTGTTGCCAATCTCATGAGCGTATTGTTTACCGGCGGGGATTGCGCCGAGGATCTGGCCGAGCACCTGCGCGAGCCTCTGCATCGCACGCGGGGCCTCTCGCCGTGCAGCCCCGACACGCTGCTTCGCGGGGTCAAGCAGCTGGCCTGCGAGTCCCGCCAGCTTACTCATCCAACCAGCGGTGTGAACCACACGTTCAACATCAATGAGCCGCTAAACGAATTGTTGGTGAAAGCCTTGCGGACCACCGGACAACTCAGCAACCGGGGTTGCTATACTCTGGACTATGACAACCAGATTATTGAAACCGAGAAATGGGATGCGGTGCGAACCTACAAAAAGTGCACCGGCTACCAGCCGGGGGTTGCCAGCATTGACGGCATGCCGGTAACCATCGAAGGACGAAGCGGCAACAGCCAGGCGAGCTTTGCCCAGCACGAAACCCTCGACCGACTGTTCGAACGGCTGAATGCTCATGATGTGAGCATTGACCGCTTTCGGGCCGATTCAGCTTCCTATCAACAGGACGTCGTTGATCTGGTGCAACCCCATACCAACCAGTTCTACATCCGGGCCAAACGCTCGGCAGAGATGCTCCGACAGATTTCGGCGATCGACCAGGACGACTGGACCTCGGTAAAACTGAACTGGCAGCCGATGGATGTGGCCGAGCTGGCTGACTGGCGGCCCTTTGACGGGCAAACCTCCTATCGGCTGATCGTCAGCCGCATCAAACGAGACGACCAGCAGGGCGATCTGTTCAGCGAGTCTGCTTACACCTACCGGGCCATTCTAACCAACGATCGTGAGAGCTCCCCGGAGGAAATTGTTGCCTTCTACAACAAACGCGGAGCCAGTGAGCGGGTCTTTGATATCATGGGAAACGATTTATCTTGTTGAAAAATGACTTGACTATTTACGTCATAAATCAAATAAATAATAAAAATCGAAGCGATTGACTATGAAAATTGCCAATGCCCCCTGCTCCTGGGGAGTTCTTGAATTTGGATTAGAAGGTAAAACAGCGGATTATCAAACTGTTCTAAGAGAGATGTCTGACACCGGTTATATGGGTACTGAATTAGGTGACTGGGGTTTTATGCCTACTGATCCAGCCATTTTGAAAGATATCCTGTCTAAATATAATCTTGATCTCATCGGAGCCTTTGTGCCTGTGAATTTTATTAATGCCGTTGCTCATGAAAGTGGAGCCAAAACGGCGATTAAAATAGCTTCACTGTTGAGTGCTATAAATCCTGAAGAGGCAAAAATCGTACTATCTGATGAGAATGGGAAGAATTCTACTCGAAGAAAAATGGCTGGCAGAATTGAACCCAGGCATAGTTTAAATATTTCCAATTGGAGCACTTTTGCAGAAGGTGTTAATTTCGTGGCAAAAAGAGTTTTTGAAGAAACGGGGGTAGAATCCGTTTTTCATCATCATTGTGCAGGATATGTCGAAACACCAAATGAGATAGATAAATTGCTGGATAGGACAAATTCAGATTTGGTAGGTTTATGTTTTGATACAGGACATTATGCTTTTGGTGGAGGTGATCCTATACAAGGACTAAAAAAATATTCAGAAAGAATAAAGCATGTCCATTTTAAAGATTGGAGCCAATCAATTGCCGCTGAATCAGCTAAGAATGAATGGGACTATTTTGAATCTGTTAAAAACGGAATATTCTGCGAACTTGGAAAAGGATCTATTGATTTTGAAAAGATTTTAGAAGAGTTAAAATCTCAGGAATATGATGGTTGGATTGTAGTAGAGCAAGATATTTTACCGGGAATGGGCAGCCCGAAAGAGAGTGCCCAACGAAATCGTGAGTTTTTAAGATCGATTGGTATTTAGAATAGCTGGAAAGAAGCTGCGAATTTATAGATTTCTGACAGGTTCCATTCGAATGGATCGTAAAATTTTGGATCATTAAAACACGATTCTAATCAGACCGTTCAGACCACCACTTTTAATTAATCATTGGCATCCCTCCTTTCCCCATTACCTATTGAAATTACTTATTTCGTTCTGAATTTATTTAGTAAAATCATTAGGTGCTGACGATAATTCATCAACCGAACAACCTGTTTATCTTCCTCCTACTATCACCGTTCTATTCTTACAGTTACACCTCTTACACTGAATCAGAGCGGACAAGTTATAAAATGAAGTCTTATTAAATTGTTCTTATCAATGAGGGTAGAGTAGTAGATAAGACTCAATTGACTAAAAGTCGTAAAGTATATATTTCAGATCGAGTTATTCAATATACTCTCAATTACATTTTTCTTTATAGAAAAAAAGAGGTTGTCTCATATTACTGAGACAACCTCTAACAAAATTTAAGCAGTTAAATATTAATAACCAGGATTTTGTGTGAGGAAATCACCACCGGCACTGGTTGCCCCATCAATAGCACTTTGTGGAATTGGGAACAGTCTTTTATTTGGATCGCTGTCCGTCTTTTCGGTCCAGGAATCCTCATATTTACCAAAACGAATCTGATTGGTCCGTCTGAGACCCTCCCAGTAGAGTTCAAACCCTATTTCACGAAACAGGATATCTTCGTCGATAGATGTCAATTCCGGAGGAATCTGATCCGGACGAGCATTTCTTGCTGCTCTTAGCGCATTCAAATCTTCCAGTGCACCGGCAGTATCACCATTTCTGAATTTCGCCTCAGCCCTCATCAGATAAATTTCGCCCAAGCGAAGCAGAACAATATCCACACTGCTGAAATTGTTACAATCATCAGATGTACGGCTGCATTGGTATTTGGAGTAGCGAAAGCCTGTGTTATGTAATCTTCCTTCGACTGAAAAGTCTACGTTGAATGTGTGATCCACATACTGAAGGTCTCCCCCTCTTGTTCTTTCATTTATGACCGGATAAATTCTATATCTTCCGTCATCGCATCTAAGGAATTGTCCATCCCCTCCTTTCCTGGGCCCCCAAATGTACCCCCGAAGAAACCCTTTGTCTATTTCGAACTCTTCAGCTGTGATACAAAAATAGTGATCTTCGTCATTCGCAGGATCTACCTCGCTTAGATCCTGTAATTCCTCAGGGACCAATAATTCGTCACTAAAGAAACGTGCATCTTGTTCAGCAGCCTCATCAAAGCTGCCATACGCATCTGCCCAGGTTTGAACATAATCAGGAGTAGCCGCCGTAGCGTCCGTCCCGTCTGCGCTTGGATGTTCAAGCCTTGGGAATAAGTCACCTCCAAGCGACCAATACGCCCAGCGGTTATGCTCATTATTAAGTACACCTCGCTGATCAATCGCAAATATAAGCTCCGGGTTGCTGTTATTTGAATCGTTAAATAGATCAAAATATTCCGGAGAAAGAGAGTAATTGCCTGAATTTATAATATTGTCCGTGTACTCGATCACTTTATTCATATCTTCCGTGGTAAAGTTGGGAGTACCATAAGGATCTCTGTAAACTGCTGAATTCAGGTGCAGCCGTGCCAACAACCCCCAAACAGCTCCTTGTGTCATTCTGCCCGGACCTTTGTCTGTGTTGATCACATCTACTACGGATTCAAGCTCACTGCGCAGATAGTCAACAGCCTCTTGTCCCCTTAATATAGTGGATGTCTCATCCGCTGTCTCTTTGTCAAAAACAAGTCCCCAACTATCCAGCATCAACATATTCAAATAAGCCCGCAAGGCAATCATTTCATGCAGAGCACCTGTGGCTTCCGCATCTCCATCTTCTGAAAGAGGTCTTAATACCTCAATAGCAGACACCGTTCTTGAAATATTCTTGGTAACTTCATTCCAGGGATCTGTTATCAACTCATTCGTTGGCGTCATCAAATGCTGGTGTACGGCAATAAACTTACCACCGTCAAACCAGTCTGTACCTCCCCGATACGGAAGAATACCTTCATCTGCAGCAACCGTCTGCAGACCAAAGTAATTGGTATGCCTCCATGTCCAGGCAAGCTGTCCGTAGGCAGGAGCAATAGCCCCGCTTACGGTTTCAGCACGTCCGGCTCCTGTCAGTGATTCGTCAAGAACTGGTTCATTCAGAATGTCTTCACATCCTGAAATAGTTACGATCAATAAACCTATAAAAAATATGATTAATGATTGTTTTTTCATTTTTTTGATTCTTTAAATATTGAGAGAAATTGTTTGTTTTTTTACAGAAGTAAATGTTTTAAATGATACCAAAATTGGATATCTGTATATAAAATCCATTCACTTATTTAGAATGAAAGATTCACACCCAATGTGAATGTTCTTGCAGTAGGATACGTGAATCGGTCGATACCAAAGGTCGATATACCGCCCGTGCTTGTACCCGTATTTACTTCAGGGTCATAGCCTGAGTAATCTGTAATCGTAAACAGGTTCTGCCCCGTTAAGGTAAGTTGTATGTTCCGAATCATACCATCAAGACCTATCTGTTCCGGCATAATGTTATAGGATAACGTTGCATTATTCAGTCTTAGAAAATCAGCATCTTCAAGATATCTCGTAGACACCGTATTTGAGTTGGTGGGAGCTTCATCCGGAAATTCAGTGGCAAACTCTGTGGTATTGAAACTTTCGACCAAACTTCCCTTTTGGAAAAGCGTCATTGCGGTGTGGTTGTAGATTTTGTGCCCCGAAGCACCATTAAATTTCAAACCCAAGCCAAAACTTTTATAGTCCAGGTTCAGTTGAAATCCGTAGAGCAAGTCCGGAAGCGCGCTGCCCGGAACAAAACGATCGTCATCCAGGACCTCTCCGTCATTGTTTCTGTCTACAAACTGGTTCAGTCCATCTTCGCCAATGCCATCATGTTCCAGCATATAAAAAGCTCCGATAGGCTCTCCATTAATGTAACCATTAATCGTGGCCCCGGTTTGCCCCGCTCCCTGGGCAGCCCCCGTGGTTACAACGGAAAAAGGAGAATCCTGAACCTCATTATTAATCGTAGTAATGTTACCCCCGATGCTGTACTGGAAATTATTCGATACAACATTTCTATACTCAAGCGACAATTCAAAACCTGAGTTGTGAATTTCCATATCGGGAATATTGGTCCAAAACGTTGTAGTTGGCTGGATAGGATCAGCTGGCACGATTTCTAACAGTATGTCATCCGAAACCTTATTGAAGTAGTCAAATGTACCTACCAAACGGGAATTGAACATCTCAAAGTCGAGGCCTATATCGGTTTGTGTAGATACCTCCCACTGGATATCCGGATTCGAAACTCGCGCAAAGATAATACCATATGGATAATCACCCAAGCCGCTTGCATTGGGGTCTAAAGGATAGGTATTATTGCCACTTCTGCTATCGTTGAAACTTTCCTTTGTGATTTTACTTGGGATTTCCTGATTGCCTGTCTGCCCCCAACTACCTCTGATTTTCAGGTTATCAATAAAATCAACATTGAAGAAGTCTTCCTGAGATATGTTCCATCCCAAAGCAAAAGAAGGGAAAATGCCATATATGTTGTTCTCCCCAAATTTGGACGAACCATCGGCCCGTATGGTCGCAGTTAGCAAATATTTACTGTCGTAGCTATAATTTACCCTTCCAAAGAACGACAGTAGTTTATTTTCCACCGCAAAGGTGCTAATATTGGTCGGATTCGTTGATGTACTTATCTGGTCCTGATACCGGGGCTCGATACCATTATTTGTGAACCCTTCCATATCGGAACGTCTTTGCTCAATGCGAAACCGCTGGAAAGAATGTCCTGCAAGCAGATTCACAGAATGAACGTCTGTGTCCATAATGTATGTAAGGGTATTTTCCACAAGACTGTTGGTGTTTTTATTGTTAAAAACAGATAACGTACCCTCTTCAAAACCCTCAAGTTGTGGGAAGGGAGATGTTTGTACATCTCTGTCTGTTACCGAGTAATCGATCCCAAGATTTAGTTTATAGAGAAGACCATCAACGATTTCTAACGAAGGTGCAACATTGGCAATGATGCGGTTGTTTACAGCTTCATCTAAATAGATATCGTATCTCTGAAGGGGATTTAACCTATTTTCAAATTGGCTTAATGGTGTTGGAGAACCATCTGTTGTAGGAGGTATTGTTGGATTGAGCTGCAACATATCTCTAATTATTTCATTGTTGTTCGGTCTTAGATTTTCAGTATGAACAGCATTGATACGGTAGTCTACATCTAACCTTCCATTCAGGGCAGACTGATTTAAATTTAACCTGCCTGAATAGCGATCGAGATGACTCCCTCTCAAGATTCCCTCTTGTTCTTGCACTCCAAGCGAGGCGAAGTAGTCCAAATTTTCAGAAACAGCTCCTCCCAGAGAAAAGTTAACATCACTGGATACAGCTGTCCGAGTCAACTCATCCTGCCAGTCCGTGTTTGCTCCGAAATCTTCCAGTGTTCCACCCGCATCAGGTACCCTGTTACGAAACTCATCTGCACTGAATACATCAATTTTATTAGCCAGGGTCGACATGGAAGCAGACGTTGAAAGCGTCATTTGGGTCTCGCCTTGTTGTCCTGTTTTGGTTGTGATTACCACCACGCCATTAGAAGCTCTTGCACCATAAAGTGCTGTAGCCGATGCATCTTTCAGCACTTCTATACTTTCTATATCGTCAGGGTTGAGGAAATTGAGTGGATTGTTGGCAACTCCAGTTCCCGAATTGTCCAGCATAAATCCATCCACTACAAAAAGCGGCTGAGTACCAGAACGCAAACTACCCACACCACGAATAATAATGTCTTGTGAAGCACCCGGTTCACCACTTGAAGCAGTAACATTTACACCGGATACCACACCCTGAAGCAATTGGCCGGGGTTTGCAGTGACCCCCTTGTTAAATTCTTCCACACTTGCAGAGGATATAGAACCTGTTACATCTGACCTTCTCTGAACACCATAACCAACTACAACCAGTTCGTCTGCCATGACTGTTTGAGATACAAGGGTTATCTCAAGATTTTCCCGGCCATTAATAGGTATTTCTTTCGTTTGATATCCAACAAAGGAGATCACTAAAGTTTCATCCAGTGAAGGAACATCAAATTCGAATTCTCCATTTAAATCTGTAGATGTTCCAATAGTTGTTCCCTGGACAACTATGTTTACCCCTGGAAGTTCGTCTCCGGTATCTTCGTCAGTAACTACGCCGCTCACCGTTTGAGCTTGTGCCATTCCAGCATATATGCTGAAAATCCCTACAAGCCAAACGAGCTTTAACCTTTTGAGTTTAGGAAGTAATCCTTCTGTTTGTATCATAACTCCATTCATTTTTATGTTTTGTTAGAATTCAATCGTTTTTCGGTGAAATCACTGATATGATTTTACGTTTTAACGATTATTTATTTATAAAAAGCGCTTACAGTTCTGAATACTGTTTACGGAATTTTGTTCGTTTTTAGTTATACAAAAACAATGTGACGAAAAAGTAATACCCCATTATTATCAAAGCGTGATTATAATGTTAAGGCATTGAAAACGTTAACAGCCATTTAACAATTTGCATCAGGAACTATTTGTCATATAAAGCTGAAAACGTTTTCATGTGTATTTAAAAAAATTGTTCTACAAATGCAAACTGCTTTAAGAGAAATGTATATTATATTTCATTATTGCATGGTAATAATTTACTAAGCTTAACAAAGCATAAGGATAAGTGCTTTTCAATATAAATGTGTTCAGAACCCATTTATTTATCTAAAAGCTGTTGGGAAATTTTGTGGATTATCGCCATATAGAACCAATCAAGGATATGATAACCTTTTAGATTTATCTATTTAATTAAATCATTTTAAGTAGATAGGATTAGAAACTACTGTAATTCCTTTATTATCACGTAAATTAAACCGTAACCAACCTTTACTTGGATTTGAGAGTTCACCAAGTAAAGTATATATGTGATCGTTATCATATTTATCCTTGGTATCCAGATTGATGATTTCACCGTTAAAAATAAATTCCACTTGCTGTTTTGAAGAATGCGAGTACTGCACCAGAATTTCAAGCGGTTGATCTTTTAGATCTTTTAAATTTATTGTATCACCCATCGACCAAGTTTTGCCTTTCAAAATAGCCTGAAATAAAACTTCCGGTCCATTTGGGCCTCTGGTTCTTAAATATACTTCACCTTTTTTTACTGACTCCAAAATCGACTTCTCTGACAACGAATTCGCATAAACCACAGTTGTTGGAATTCCCGGTTTAGAATTTCCAAATCCGGCTGAGTGATCGTCGCTACCGCCTATGCCTGTAATTTTAAAACCCTTATTTAATAACTTGTGCCAAAATGGAATTCCTGCAATATCATTTTCTATATTTGTTCCGTTTACTATCTCAATAGTTTCAAGTTTATCGTAATTCGTATGTTCTGCACTCCATCCACAACCCGTACAACTGGGGCCGGTTTCACGTCCAGGGTGATTTATTGATAGCATTGCACCGGTTTTTTCGACTTCTCTTTGGATCTCTTCGAAGGTTCGGCCTTTATATCCTATCCGAAAATCTATTGGTATGCTTGTTCCATATACATTTGTATGTCCATAAAAAGTCGTTACTTCCTGGCCTCTAATAAGTAGTAGATCTGAAAATATTGGCTGAATAACTTTCATATCCTGATGATGGCTTACAGTGTTGTGATCTGTTATCGATAGAAAATCAAGCCCATTCTTCTTAGCAGCTTCCACAACCTGGTAAACTTGACAAGGCGCTCGATTTCTATCCATATCCTCACATCCAAAGCCATCACTATGACCTGTATGTGTATGAAAATCACCGCTATACCATTTTTTACTTTCATTTAACGACACTTCTGAAGGGCCTGTAAATTCAGGGTGATTCTCGGGTATCAATCGAATTTTGATTTTATAATCAGATTGCTTTTGGATGGTTGGAAATCCAAGTGAAATGTTCCATTCACCATTTATAATTGGACCAGGAAAATATGATGCCGTTGCCCGGATTTCACTCACATAAAATGACCGTTTTGAAAATCTGCTTGTACCACGAAATCCATTGGGATCAAATAGACCAATTTCCATTTCTGAAAATTCATTCTTACCGGTATAATCAAAATCTATTTCTATAGCACCAATTCCCTCAGGTACGAAAAATGGTTCAAGACGATAGGTATGCTGATCCTCGGGATATACTACTCCTTTTATTTCAATAGTTTGTATGCTTTCAAATGATTGCTTTATTGAATCTTTTTCTTTGGATTCCCCAAAAATAGAAGCGAGTATTGTAAAAAAAATGAAGGCAGATTGGATTTTGTACTTACTCATATCAATCTTACAATTAATTTTAACTATTCGTAAACTTTAATGTTGGATTCAGAAACTTCCACTCCTACTTCCTCGGTAAGTTCAAGCATTCTTTGATATATGCTAACGGCAATTTTGTGATCTTCATTGACTCGATTGTAAAGCTCTGAAGGATCGAGTTTCAGGTTAAATAGTTCTGGCTTCCCACTGGCTAATCTCAATTTCCAGTCTCCAATTCTCATCGCTTCTAAATTACCACGGAAATATGCATATTCTTTTCGAGGAGATTTGTTTTCTGTACCTATCAGAAACGGCATTATATCATATCCATCAAGTGCGTGAGAAGGTAGTACTGCACCTCCAACCTCCATAAGTGTCCGATAAATATCTGGCATACCTACAAGTTCACTTTTAACCTGCTTTGCGGGTATTTTAGATGGCCATCGAATTATAGCAGGCACACGGTTTCCTCCTTCATAACTTGTATGTTTTGCACCGCGGAGGAGCCCGGTGGTCCCTTGATGCCAAGGACGTACACCTTCTGCTAACATTCTTTCCGGTAAATTTAACCAGGGCCCATTATCAGATGCTAAAAAAACGATGGTATTGTCATCAATGTTATTTTCTTTTAACGCCCGAAGTACTTCACCTACACTCCAGTCTAACTCTGCCATTACATCTCCATATAAACCAGCCTCTGAAGATCCATGAAATTCTTCTGTAGTATATATTGGAAGATGCGCCATGTTATAGGCTAAATAATAGAAGAAAGGTTGATCAGAACCACTATTATCATTTATAAATTTAACAGCTTTTTCTGTATACCTTTTTGTAAGTGTCTTTTGATTCAATGGATATTCAACAATATTTGTATCGCGATATAACGCCAATGGTTCTTCTGTTTGAACCCATGGTTTTCGATAATCATTTGAATAAGGAAGGCCAAACCATTCATCGAATCCTTGATTTGGGGGTAAAAATTTGTCCTCCATGTAGCCGAGGTGCCATTTACCGGCCATACCCGTAACATAACCTGCTTTCTTAAGACCTTCGGCAAGTGTAACCTCACTATCAGGAAGGCCTCCTTTTCCGTCAGATCCGGTTTCCCCTCCAAACTCAATCCGTGGCATATAACGGCCTGTAAGAAGTTGAGTCCTTGAAGGTATACACCACATTCCTGTAACAAAAGAAGTAAATCGAATACCTTGTTCACCCAAACTATCCATATTAGGTGTTTTTATCTCTGGATGTCCATAACTGCTCAAATCTCCATACCCTACATCATCCAAAAGTAATATTACAATATTTGGAGTTTCTTGAGCAGTTATCTCTTCAACTGTGCTGAATATAATTGATAGCCCTATAAAAACACCCAATAAAATATTCTTTGACCAATTCATTAAAATCATGAAATTTTCCAAAATTTAATATTGGTATTAAAACTTAAAATTCTACCTTTTTTTAAATTGTATTAACTATTTATTACGTGTTTACCTATTGAAATCACAAAACTATGCACGTATAAATTGAATGAGGTACATTTTTTCTAATTGATCCCCCATTCTTCTTCGGATGAGGAAATTTTGGGTATCTTTTCCAGTCGCTGTCGGGAGCAAACAAACGCTAAAAGACCTAATTTCAGTTAAGTAAAGTCCTTTATAGTAACCAATATTAACCGGCAAATACGTTATTTATAATATTCTTATCATTTCGTTTGCTTAAAATAATCCCGCTGACGTTGTCGTTCTTTTTCATATTCCTTTCTGGATTTTTTAGCAGACTCCGTTTCTGCGACTTCAGCCACCGGTACATCCCACCAAGAGTTATAACCGGGCACTTTCTGCTCTTTGTCCACGGAAACCACAATCACCTGCGTTTTCTCCGCTTTGAATGACTTCTTCAGAGCATGGTCTAATTGCTTGTAACTCTTCGCAGTGTGAACACCAACTCCATAGCTCTCTGCATTTTTCACAAAATCCAGCGGCAGGTACTCCCCTTCCAGCTGTTCGGAATCTTCATCCCTGAATCGGTAATTGGTACCAAATCCCTGTGATCCTACCGATTCAGATAGGGATCCGATACTTCCATATCCATGATTATCCAAAAGCACCACGGTAATTTTAATGCCTTCCTGAATTGCCGTTATCAATTCCGATGAAAGCATCTGGTAGGATCCATCGCCCACCATTACAATAACTCTCTTGTCTGGCTTGGCCATCTTTACTCCGAGTCCCCCGGCTATCTCATATCCCATTGTAGAATATCCATATTCAAGGTGATATCCTCCAGGCTGATAGGCCTTCCAAAGTTTATGAAGATCTCCCGGCAGACTTCCTGCTGCACAGATCACTACAGAATCTTCTCCAGCTGCTTTATTGACAATTCCAATAACATTCGGCTGCTGCAATTGATCATCCGTTTCAAGGTGGGTCACACGATGGATCTCTTCGGTCCACTGCTGTTTTCTTTCGTTAATCGTTGAACGGTATGATGAGTTGATCTCATAGCCACTCATGGCATCTTCCAGCATCTCAAGGGTTACTTTTGCATCTCCGATAAGTGATAAGGCCGAGAGTTTATGTGCATCCATAGAGTTCACATTGATGCTGATAAATTTAACATCCGGGTGCTGGAACTGACTTTTTGATGAGGTCGTAAAATCACTTAGACGAGTTCCAATCAGGATCACCAAATCAGCCTCAGATGCTGTTTGGTTCGAGGCTAAACTACCTGTAGCACCTACCGATCCAAGATTGAGCGGATGATCAAACGGAAGGCTGCTTTTACCAGCCTGAGTCTCTCCAACAGGGATTCCAGTCAAATCCACAAAAGACTTGAGAGTCTCTGTTGCTTCGCTATACAAAACTCCTCCACCTGCAATGATAAACGGTTTTTCAGCTTGTTTAATTAGTGAAACTGTTTTTCTGAATAATTCCTCATCCGGTCGATTGCGGTGGATTGTCCACACTCGTTTTTCAAACAGATCGGTGTTGTATTCATGCGCTTCAGTCTGTACATCCTGCGGCAAGCACAACGTCACAGCACCGGTTTCTGCAGGTGAAGTTAATACACGCATTGCTTCCAACATTGACCAAGGAAGTTGATCCGGACGGTTGATGCGGTCCCAATACTTCGAGAC
This sequence comes from Balneolaceae bacterium, assembly GCA_034521495.1. Taxonomy (NCBI): domain Bacteria; kingdom Pseudomonadati; phylum Balneolota; class Balneolia; order Balneolales; family Balneolaceae; species Balneolaceae bacterium. The sequence goes on along the minus strand of JAXHMK010000001.1, from coordinate 22,793 downwards.
AGGTTGGAACGCATTATTGACAGAAATATCCTGGCTTAGCGGATGCTCAAGCTGCTGTAGCACAGGACCTACATTTCGGCGTGCAAAAAAATCACTTGGCAGGAGCAACAATGGTATCCTGTTGATGGTGGCCGTAGCCGCACCGGTGATCATGTTTGTAGCCCCCGGACCTATGGAAGATGCACAGGCAAAAGTCTGCATACGATTCATCGCCTTGGCATAGGCAATACTGGTGTGAGTCATCGCCTGCTCATTTCTGCACAAGTAATACGGCATCTGTGGATATTGATGCAGTGCCTGGGAAATACCAGCTACGTTTCCATGGCCAAAAATTCCCCATACACCTTTCAAAAATGGTGTTTCCATTCCATCTCGCGCTACATATTGACTCTTTAAAAACTGAATGAGTGCCTGGGCAGTCGTTAATTTTGTTTTTTTGCTCATAATATGGATCCCTTTGATTGATAATTACAATGCAGGAACTTTATTTCCGTGTACCACTTTGCCAATAGATTCAGCCATATCCAACGGCTCAGAGTCTTTTGGGTACAACATATTTCGGCCTATCATCGTCCCCCGAACCTGTAATCCTGTATCCAATGCCTTTTGAATATTACCTAAGAATGCTTCTTTCGATCGGCTCTTCCCACCACCTAAAATCACCGTTGGAAGGGTCGTGGATGCAACAACGCGGTTAAACTGTTCTGTAAACGGTATTTTCAGCCATACATTCCTGCTGCTGTCCCCCAATGCCGAAGACACGGTGATCAATTGAATCAACTTGTCCGGGTCGGAAACAACTTTATAACCGCCCTCCGAAGGTTCAACTGGAAGTGGTTCAACAAAGATCGGGCGATTAATCCTATTCATATCCCGAATGCCCCCGGCACAATACTGAATAGTTTTCAGAGAGTTTTTATCGCCAAAATTGACTCGAAGCAACAATTTAGCGGCATCAATACCATACTGCTCACAGGTATCGGCATTTGTCCCGGTAATCGGATCATCCAATTCCCAGGCTGATCCGGGAAGTCCCCCCCTGTTTAAACTGACAATTAAAAGTTTGTTGTCAAGAAATCCGTTTCCCTGCTCACTTTTTAATCCGTGCAAAATCAGCAGCTCTTCCAGGATATCCATTGTACCTAATACGCCATCCACCCACTCAGACTGTAGGATCTGAGTCAGTCGTGCCAGCAGATCATGACGGTCAGCCATCGCCAACGGATCATTCCCCGCTTTCAAACTTCCACGGGCCGGATGATCCGCCGCAACAATATTTAAATTTTTTGTTTGAACAAATCCTTCACGTCGTTCTCGTTTTGAGGCAACCGTTAACGAATATTTTGGATTTTGTAACCGTCTTTTGGTTATCTGCGTGAATAAATTTGTTGAGATGATCTTTTCTTTATCGAAGGAACTCATAGTCCGCCATGTTCTTTTATAAATGATTGTATGTTTTCCTGGGTCGGCATAAAATTGGCACATCCGTGCTGGGTAACCAGGTAGGCTCCGCAGGCATTTGCAAATCGAACTGTTTTATACCAATCCCAGTTATTTAAAAAGCCATAAAATAGTCCTCCGGCAAATCCGTCCCCGGCTCCAAGGGTGTTCACTACTTCTACGGGGAATCCGGGGACATGGATTTTCTCATTATTTCCATGTTCATAAATATAGCATCCATCAGTTCCCGCTTTCTGAAACAGCCGTTTGGGACCTTTCTGTAGCAGTGTTTGTATACTTTCAAGCAGATCGGCTTCTACCCTGGATTCATTCACTTGCGAGTGCTCAATCTGCGCTTTACCGGTTCCTTTGTAAGCGGCTGCTTTAATTTCGGTAGAAGTTCCAATCAAGTAATCTACCGAAGACAATACCGAGCGAACGGCTGATCCAAAGGTTTGAATATCCGGCCACTGATCAGCCCGAAAATCAATATCCAGAAATACAGCTACATCATGTTCAGCTGCAACCTCTGCCGCATATATGGTAGCGGTTCGGGAGGGTTCTTTGCTTAACCCTGTTCCGCTGATTAACAGAGCTTTGAATTTTTCAATAGGAATGTTCTGTACATCTTCAATTGTCAGTGCAATATCGGCACAATTATCCCGGTAATAAACCAGTGGAAATTTATCCGGCGGTTCAATCCCTAAGATAACTGCGCTGCTCCGACGTCCTGGTTTGCGAACGGTATATCGACGGTCTATATCTTCATTATCAAGGAAGTTCAGGATAAAATCGCCAACAGGATCTTCTCCCACACCGGTAAAAAGTGAGGACTTGACCCCCAGCCTTCGAGCCGCGGTACTAATATTGGTCGGACATCCGCCAACAAACGCAGAAAACTCCGTGATCTGCTCGAATGGTGCACCAATGTCATTTGAGTAGAGATCGATACAGCTTCTACCCATGCAAAGAAGATCGTATGATGGTTCGTCAGTCATTCGTCCACAAATTCAGGTTGCGTATTTACATCACCCCAGGATCGTTCCATCGACGGATCCAGCGTTGCCATAATCCAGACAAAATTAATGGGGTATCCCGGAATAGCCACATTTGGGTGATACCCTTTTTTGATCACAACCGCATCATTGTTATAAACCGGTCCAAGATATTCGGGGGTCTCGATATCCTCATACACAAGCTGTATTCCAAACGACGGTGGAGGCATTTCGAAGTATAAATAGATCTCCTCCTTGGTCGCCGCGTGTTCGTGCGGTGCCCAACTTGTCCAGTTTCCCTCCTTGCTGAAAATCAATCCACATAACAATCTTTTTGCAGGTACATTTTTATCAATCAAACGATGAATTTTTCGATGACAGCCATCAAATCCAAGATCCTGGGTTAATTCTTCGTCTTCATTCAGCTCAGCAAACGGAACGAAAACGGCAGAGCCAGTTTCATCGGATGGTGCTGTACATTCCACCAGGTCAAAATTGCTGCCTGTTTTAATCGTTCCCTCATTTCCGGGCGGTACAAAAAGCGTATCGTAGGGCTTCATTGAATGGGAATCACCATTCAGCGTAACTTCCCCTTCTCCGGCTAAACAGATCAAAGCTGATTCAAAATCAGGATTGCTATATTCAACTTCCGATTCTTCAGCATTTAAAATTATCCTGGCATAGCCAAGACTCTCCAGTTCAGAATTTTCCGGAGTGATAATCCAGTTCCTGCCATTTTGATCAGCTGTGTTTTTAAACAGTACATTTTTTTTACTCATACTCAATTCACCATTTTTTCTTTGGTTTCAAATTTCGATTCGAATTCCATTTCTGAATTGTTGATAACTACCGGTTGCTTCTCTTCAAAGGAAGATCTGGCGGCATGACCAACCAGCAAAGCACGCTCCCCATCCTGAATAGTTATGGACGGTTCCTCCTCTGCCACTGCTTTATCTACAAAATCTTTCAACTGTGTAATATATGACTTTTCAAATCGCTCCATGAAGAATGGTACCGTATCATGCGTGATGGCATTTTTCTTCATCACATAAATAGGTGTTTCTCGCAGATACCCAACCTGAATGGTACCCTCGGTCCCCAAAATTTCTGTTTTTATATCATAGCCATAGATACCACTTCGGCTCATATCAACAGATCCAAGAGTACCTGATTCAAAAGTAACATTTGTGATGGCGTTATCTATTTCGTTGATCGATTCCATCTCGGGATATTTCAACCGATTTCCAATGCTGTAAACCTCAGAAACATCCCCCATAAACCACCGGGCCAAATCAAAGTCATGAATTCCCATATCAAGAAAGAGCCCGCCGCTTTTCTTTGGATCGGCAAACTCCAGGCTGGGTCGTTCCGGGTCACGTGATGTAGCTTTAAAAACAATCGGATCACCAATTTCACCATTTATTATACGTTTTTTAGCCGCTGCATATCCGCTGTCGAACCGACGCATAAATCCCATGTGGAAAAATACGGCTTTCTTTTCAACAGCCTCCTTCATTTCGATTGCTTCCTCAAGGGAGATAGAGAGAGGTTTTTCGCAGAAAATCATCAACCCCCTTTCGGCTGAATCAATGACAATATCTTTGTGCGTACTTGTGGGACTTGCAACTACAACCGCCTGGAGTTCATCCAGTTCAAGCATATCTCTATAATCGGTAAACCAATGTTTAATACCAAAATCAACGGCAGTTCCCGTGGCTTTTTCCTCATCTGCATCCACTACTGCCAGAACATTTGCTCGCGGTATTTGATAAGACAGATATTCAGCATATAGACTCCCGAGTCGCCCCAACCCGACAATTCCTATATTGATTTTTGAGTTCATAAAAGTCTCCTTTAAAATAGTTTAAGTTATTCATCAAGGGTTTCAGACGTCGCAGTTTAATATTAACTGAATTACGTTGATTAACATCACCGTTAATTAACTGAAAAGCATTTTGTAATTAATTTGTTTGTGTAACTCCACCAATTAATTAAAATGTAAGATTCTGTTTTGCGACGCCTACTAACAAAAAAGGTATATGCAAAAAGAAAGTTTCCAGATGAGTTTTAAAAAGTGTTTTCAGAACTTTTTAAAACAGTAAACAATAGTAATGAAAACGTTATCATTTTAATCAAAAATTGTACTATAGTCAAATAAACATCCAGATTAATCCATTATTTCAAACTCGCTTTTAAATATAATTTTAGAACAAAATTTAACCATCTTGATTTTTTCATATGAATGAAATGATGTCTTTATCAATTTGGCGGACCCCACAATAGGATGTAGATTCCGATGGTTACTAAAATGAGAAAAATAGACACGCCTTTTGCATATTTCCATTCACTAATGTCAACCACTTCAACATCGGTAATCTTGAATTCTTCTTCGACCGGATAAAAATATGATACGATATACATAATTATGATCATTCCAACGAACATAATCCCCCATACATGAACAAAATGAATTCCAATATCTACGGCTAATTCTGTAATTCCATAAAAAACCATACCTATAATCAGTGCAACTTTGACGCCGGCAGCCGAGATACTTTTCAAGAAAAAACCGGCAATAATTGCCGTACCCAGTGGTACAAAAAATAAGCCGTTCAGAGTTTGAAGTAATTGATAAATCCCTTCTGGTGCATAGGCCATAAACGGGGCCACAAAAATTGCAAATACTGCAACAATTGTAGAAACCAATGTACCCACGGTTACCATCCTCTTCTCACTTGCATCTTTATTGATATATATTTTATAGATATCTATGGTATAAATTGTGGCGGCACTATTTATAACACTATTAAAGGTACTCAAAACAGCTCCCATAAAAACCGCTGCAAAGATGCCAATAAAAAATACCGGCAGCACTTCATGAATCATCATAGGATAAATAAAATCCTGATTTTCATATAAGGTATCCCCGAAATAGTAAAAACCAATTACGCCCGGTAATGCGATAATAACGGGAACAAGGAGCTTGAAAAGCCCTGTAAGTAATAATCCCTTTTGTGCAGAAGCTAAATCTTTGGCACCCAGCGCACGTTGTATAATAGATTGATGCATACTCCAAAAATATATCTGATTGATCACAAGACCGGTAAATATTGCACTAAAGGGAAGTACAGAATCAGGAGCTCCAACGATACTAAATTTTTCTGGGGCATGGGTATAAACCGTGTCAACTCCACTTAGTAAATTACCATTACCAATTTCCCAAAGAGCCAGAATGGGTATCAATAATCCGCCTATAATCAAGCCGATACCATTCACGGTATCCGCTACGGCTACAGCCTTTAAACCACCAAGTATAGAATATAATGCGCCGATAACTCCAATGGTAACTACGAGAATCCAGATACTTTGCTGATGGGTTACGTCTAAGACCTCGGATATCTCGAAAATCCCTTCAAAATTAATAGCCCCCGTATATAAGACAATCGGCAGAAGTGTAAACACGAAAGAAAATACCAATAAGACTGCAGCCAGGCTTCTGGTCGCCCGATCAAATCGTAGCTCAAGAAATTTCGGGATGGTTGAAAGTCCCATTTTTAAATAACGGGGTACCAGGTAGAGCGCCCCGAAAATCAATCCTATAGTGGCCGTTGTTTCCCAACTTATAATAATCATGCCGTTTTTATAGGCCGAACCGTTCATCCCTATAAGATGCTCGGAGGAGATATTTGTCAGCATCATAGAACCGGCAATCACCCCGGCACTGAGTGATCTGCCTCCCAGGAAATAGCCGTCAGAAGTATATAAGTTTTCACCCCGTAACTTATACCAGGAATAAATAGCCACGAATAAGGTAAATCCCACGAAGGAAGTAAGTATCCACATTGACGTATCCTTTTATATTTATAAGCAGTTTATAACTTTCGATCTCAGTCTATGATCCAGGTTTCAACACCTGCTTTGTTATGCGCTGGAACAAAACAGCATGTCTTCTATCAACACATAATTAATGCATTTACCAGAAACATTTTCAATAGCACACTTTGATAATTATCTTCAAATCTAAGTCACTAAGAAAGCGCTTTTTTATATTTTTATAAAGCCCGGCAAGACCAATCATGATTATTACTTATGCATCTGATTGAAAACGTTTCCATTTTAATCAAATAAAATTGGCTTGTCAAATTTATCTCGGCGAATGTTTATGTGAAAAAACATTATTTAATAAGGTTCAAAGCAGATATTTTAATGAAAGATACCCTGTAGTAAGTTTTTAATGTTTAACTATTGTTTCAATCACTTCACCTACGGGTTTTTTATTCCGGTAATCCAGGCCTAACAAATACGCAACTGTTTTTGCAATTTGGGTCTGGTAAATAGCGCCACCATTGCTGATCTCCCCAAGATCCGGTGTATCCGGACCGATAGCGGCTATCCAAATTTCATCAGCCCCATCAATATCACTTCCGTGATGTCTCCATGTTTCAATTGGCATGGTTCCCCTCCCGTGATCTGTTGTAATGATAAACGTTGTCTTATCTCGATATGATTCATGATTTTGCACAAACTCCCATAAATCAGATATAAATTCGTCTGTTTGCCGGGCCGATCTTATGTAAGCTTCATAATTTCCGTCATGAGCAAAATCATCCGTCTCTCCATAAGCGATATAAAGTAGTCTGGGAGTCTCTTTTTTTAATCTCTCCAGGGCATAATGGTGGGTGAATGCATCGAGCCGAACCGAACTCCACGGGCTTGGGATTTGGTGAATTAATTCATTCAGGAATATTTCACGATCGGTTAGATTCTCCCCTTCAACAGGCTCAAAACCAGCGTTTACTGGGATTCCGCTTCTTTTACTATTGATGATATATGGAAACACATCCCAGGACCCAAAAGCAGCTACCTTACCATTATACTCTGGCTGATTGTTAATAAATTCAAGTACAGTAGTATTAGGATTCCAGATTTTATCATTGCTGTCAATTTCTTCATCAACATAGCCTGTTAAAATTTCACTGTATCCGGGATATGAAAAGTACAAGCCATTTGTAGCCAGCACCTGGCTTCCAAGTTCTTGATTGCCATATAACTGTCCTTCTTCAGCGATAGTATTCCAAAAATATGGCATCAGTTTTTCTCTTCGTACAGCGGGATCTTCATCCCAAAAACGTTGTCTGAGATCTTCGCCATTTTCGACATAATCCTCGTGGATCATCAATTTTTTATCAATCCCGGAAAATAGTTCCTGCCAGCGCAATCCATCCAGTGAAATTAAAATTACGTTTTCGGTTTTCAGGGTTGGCTGTGCAAATACCGTAATACTAATACCGACCAGTATTATGAATAATAAACAGGTTCTGATCATATCTGGAAAAATTGATTTGAATTATGTTTTGTATGAGTTGAATATGTTGATATAGATGAAATCATTCTGCGTAAAACAATGGCTCATAAAATGAATCTATTTGATAATAGCGCACACCCAATACCATCAGCCGATCCACATCCTGGCGGGCACCTTCCCAAACATCAGTGCCGGCTTGCCGATACCTGAAAACGTTTATGGCAGCTACAACCGTTACGCCAAGTTCATTTGCTTTTTTGATCATCGATTCATCCAGGTTGCTTCCCAGATCAAAGAGATGATACACATGTTTTACATCCACCCCGTTGTTCCTTTCTTCTATCAGCTTCTCAAAATCGGCCGATAGTGAGACTTTATTTTTGAAATACGCCTGTGCTTCCGATCCGCTTAATACAAATGTATCTGAGAGAAGGTCGTAGCGATCCAATATCTGTTCGATTTTTTTGTAATAATCTTCTCCGTAGTGATTTCCTTTTACATCGAGCATCAGGCCCGCTTGGCCTTCCACCTTCTGTACAACTTCCTCAAACAGTAAGGGCCGATGACCATCCTTTTTTGATCTCAATTGTTTGATCTCACTCCAGTGCATCTCTGCAACAGCTCCGGAATGCTCATAATCCTTTTCAAACGTCGGGTCATGTTGCACAATGATTCGTCCGTCTCGTGTTTTTCGCAGATCCACCTCCAACATCCTGTATCCACGATGTATTGCCTCTTCCATGGCTGACGCTGAGTTTTCGGCTCGATGTTCATCCACAACTCCTCCCCTGTGGGCAATGAGATTTGCCTCAAGTTCCCCATTTTCCTGCCCGAAAAGATGCCCGGGCAGGATCAGGAGAAACATCAGGAGTACGGCCGAAATCTGAAAACGATTATACATAATCATAATTCATGTCGAGTTTAAAAAACGCGGCCCCAATCGCGAATCCAGCGCTCCACAACTACTTTGGTCTGTGTATAAAACTCAACGGCATGGCTTCCCTGGGCATGCAGATCACCAAAAAAGCTCTCCTTCCATCCGCTAAAGGGAAAGTAAGCCATGGGAGCAGCTACACCAATATTGATGCCGATATTTCCAGCCGTTGCTTCATATCGAAACTGCCGTGCAGATGCCCCACTGCTTGTAAACAGACATGCCATATTTCCATACTCGTGAGAGTTAATCAATGCAATCGCATCGTCAATGGTATCCACATGCATCAAGCCAAAAAGAGGTCCAAATACTTCCGTTTTCGCTAAAGAACTCTCGGGCGAAATATCGTCGATAATTGTCGGGCAACACCAGTTCCCATTTTTGTAATTGTCCACGGTTTTACCACGTCCATCCACCAAAACTCTTCCGCCTTCTTTTTCGCCGGTCTCTATAAACGTTTCCACCCGCTCTCGGCTTTCTGGAGTAATGACCGGCCCCATTTCTGTTTCTTTTTCTAACCCGTAACCGACTTTTAAATTTGCAGCCTTTTCTGTGATAGCATCCGTAAACGGTTCCCGGGCATCACCAACGGTTACAGCCAGCGAGTTTGCAAGACAACGCTGGCCGGCACAGCCAAAAGCTGAATCTCCGACAATTCGGGAAGTCATATCCATCTCAGCATCGGGCAGAACAATAACCATATTTTTTGCCCCGCCCTGTGCCTGCACTCGTTTTCCGTGAGCCGTCCCTGTACTGTAGATTTTTCGTGCCACCGCTGTAGAACCCACAAAACTGATCGCTTTGACGGCCGGGTTTTCCAATAATTCATCAACAGCTTCTTTATCGCCATTGACAAGTTGAACCACACCTTTGGGCAGATCCAGCATATCGAGCAGCTTGAATATGTACTGTGTCGACATCGGCACTTTTTCGCTTGGTTTCAAAATAAAACAGTTACCACTTGCTATTGCATAGGGTAAAAACCAAAGTGGAATCATTGCGGGGAAATTGAATGGCGTAATTGCCGTGACCACACCCAGCGGCTGGCGAATCATATGTTCGTCAACTCCGGTTGCAATATCTTCATTATTATAACCCTGCATAAGCGTTGGCATTCCGCAGGCATTCTCCACGTTTTCAATACCCCGGCGGATTTCGCCCACACTTTCTTTGTACGTTTTTCCACACTCATTCGTGATAATTTTTGCAAGATCATCGATATGATCTTCCAATAAACTTTTGAAGTGAAACAGGTATTGTATTCGCTTTGTTACAGGTGTTCGGCGCCACTCATAAAATGCTTTATCAGCAACTTCTACAGCTTCTTTCACATCACTTTTACCGGATAGATAAACCGTACCGATCTTCTCCATATTGGCAGGATTCGTTACCGATAATTCTTTTCCCGATTCAGGTTGCTTCCAGCTTCCGCTTACATAATTGACTATCGCGTTATTCTTATCTTTCATCTGTTTTTATAGTTAATTTAAAAATTGAAATCAGTTTATTTTCTATCAAAGGTATTTTTTACAACTCTTTGATTTGAATATTTTTCCAGCGTACTTCATCTCCCCACCATGTATCGGTTCCGTGTACCTGAAGCGCAATATGTCCCTCATCTCCCACGGTTTGATACATTTCTTCCTTATCAAAATCAGGATTCTTACTACCGGCTGCATCGAACTTGCATATCTTTGTACCGTTAATCCATGTCGTAATAATCGGATATTTGCCTTCACACCGGATTTTGAGCGTATTGAAATCGTTTAATTTCCATGCAGTTCTCCATTCCTCGGCTGTACATGCATACCGTAATGGGTTTTCATCGTATCCTTCATAGGGTGTAAACGGTCTCATCTCCAGATCAACTAATTCATCTCCCTCAAAAACACCATCATATCTAAAAGGTTCTGTACGCCATCCACCTGTGCTTTGTCCATATATAAACCCCACAATACCTCCGTTATTTGGTTCACTGTGATAATCCACATATACCTGGTAAGACTCACCGCTTGGCTGAGATCGCAAAAATACTCCTGAATCGCATCCCCAGCCTGGTTTCACATCGATTAGCAATTCAAAATCACTATAGGTCTTGTCCGTAAGTAATATTCCGCCGTTTCCAGAACCGGGAGGTTCCTGCTCCGCTATGATCATTTCATCCTGCACGGTCCATCGGGCTCCGTTTTTATGCCAACCATCAAGAGATTTTCCATCAAACAGAGAAACATATCCATCTTCCTTTGAATGGGAATGTCTATCTGTTTGATGGGACCCTAAAAAAATTGGTGACAATCCCAGACCGGTTGTAAATGCTGCCGATGATTGTAAAAACTGACGTCGATTTATCATATTTTTCATGATTGATAGAGGTTTTGTTGGAATTAAGGCTGACTGAGTACAATTTCTGCCAGTACAGGAAGGTGATCGGATGGAAAATGTCCATCTCTAACATCTGCAAGTATACCGTGATAGGTCACTTTAAATCCATCATTTACAAAAATATAGTCGATACGGCGGTCCGGCCGGATCTCTTCAAATCCATTGGAAGTAGATGTTGGGCCATGATGGCCATTTTCAGAATGATAAAAGCCATCATATAGCACCAAATCCGATCCCTCTCTATCGGTTTCGGTTAGGATGCTGTATGGTTCCCGATCATCGGTTGTATTAAAATCCCCGGTCAAAACAACGGGTTCATCCCCGGCAATTTCTTCAATTTTTTCTACAATCAGCTTCGCGCTGTTTATTCTGGCTTCCACGCCCCGGTGATCAAAATGGGTGTTGAACAGATAAAAATTTTCATTATTTACGTTATCTCTGAAGTAGGCCCATGTAACAATTCTTGTAATGGCTGCATCCCAACTCTTGCTTCCTGTTACATCTGGTGTTTCTGACAACCAAAACGTTTCGGTTTTAATCGGCTCAAACCGATTTGCCTTGTAATAAATAGCACTAAATTCACCCGCTTCCTTACCATCATCCCGTCCAACGCCAACACGATCAAATTCTCCGAGAAATCCGTCCAGATCATGAAGTTGATGAACCAGTCCCTCCTGGATTCCAATAATATCTGATTTGTGAAATTGTATGGTACTTGCCACAAAATCCTTGCGATTGGGCCATGCATCAGGCCCGTCCTCAGGATTATCGTATCGGATATTGAAGGACATCACACGAATGGGTTCAATTGCAGAAGAGGTTGCATTTGATGTCTCAAAATTTTCACTCTTTTCACAACCTGTAACTGTAAATAAAGCAGCCATTACTAATATGAATAGATACTGTAATAATGTGATGGATTTTTTCATAATTAGCGATATTAAATTTGAATTAATAGAGTTTTCTGAAGATTGATTGAAATTACATATTAGTCTGACAGAGCAAATACTACAAACAGATCGCTTGTTGGAGTTGATAATTGTCCACTATGACCTTCCGAGCAATATTTACAATTCCCACCCACACCGAGTGCAATATACTGCTTTCCTTCAATTTCATACGTACTTGGGGTAGCAAAAGCGCCCGTTTCCAATTCCGTTTCCCATAAAATTTCACCTGTATCTTTATCAAATGCCCGAAACATTTTATCACGGGTGGCAGCAATAAAAACCAACCCTCCTGCCGTGTTGATAGGGCCTCCAAGATTTTGAGTGCCCGTTGGCGGAATACCTCTTTCAGTCAGCTCCTTATATTCCCCCAAAGGAACCTGCCACAGAATTTCACCTTTATTCAGATCAATGGCATTCAGTGTTCCCCATGGCGGTTTAATGGCTGGATACTCTTCATCATCTCTGAATTGATAGTAGTTTTGATGGATATAGGGCGACATCACTTTCTCATTTCCACCATCGGCTTCTGCAACCTCACGTTCTTTTTCAAATAAGTATGCAAGCAGGGCATTCAGATCGTTATCTACTACGGATGCCATCGCCGGCATTCCTCCTTTTCCTTCCCGGATGATTGTCGTCACTTCCTGCTCCGTCAACCTCTCTTTAATATCAACAAGACCTGGTGCCGGAGCAACGCCTTTCCGGTCAATGCCATGGCACGCGGCACAGGTAGCCGTATACACATACTCGCCGTAGGATGACATATTCGCCCGGAGGCCCTCTGTTTCTACCATAGAAATAACGTACGGAATATTATTTGCGTTGATGTAAAGAATGCCTGATGCAGGATCCACTGAAGCCCCTCCCCACCAGGCACCACCATGGAGACCCGGCATAAAAATGGTTCCTTCGCCTTTTCCCGGAGGATCATATAATCCCCTGGCACTGAATTTTTTAAACTCTTCACGGGCCCATTCATTTTTTTCGTATGATAGATCTGTAAGATCTTCGATGGTTAATCCCTGACGTGAAAAAGGCTTTGGCTTTACGGGAACAGGTTGCGTAGGCGATGCCTGTTCGCCAATCAGAGATGACTCCGGAACCGGCATCTCTTCAATAGGAAATAATGACTCACCGGTTTCGCGGTTCAACACGTATACCATTCCGGTTTTGGTTACCTGGGCCACGGCATCAATATATTCTCCGTCGTGGGTCACAGTAATCAAGTTTGGACGTGTAGGAAGATCATAATCCCAGATATCGTGTCGGATCGTCTGAAAATCCCAAATCAACTCACCTGATTTTGCATCCAATGCAATAACGGACGTACTAAATCTATTTGAACCGATACGGTCGCCGCCATAAAAGTGATAGGAAGGTGCACCCGTGGGTATAAATACCATTCCGCGTTCTTCATCGAGGCTCATTCCTCCCCAGCTATTGGCCCCTCCGGACGTTAGCCACGCATTTTCCGGCCACGTTTCATAGCCCGGTTCTCCCGGATGTGGAATGGTATGAAAAATCCATTCAATTTCTCCGGTTAAAACATTATAAGCGCGAATATGGCCCGGTGCATTTTGCTGTGGACCTTCAGGGACGCGGCTTCCCATGATCAACAAATCTTCGAAAATTATTCCCGGAGATGTCGCGCTAACCGACAGTTCCTGCCAGGGTTCACGGTCCAGACCTTTTCTCAGATCCACTCTTCCATTTTTACCAAAACTCCGAATTTGTTCACCTGTTTTTGCATTCAGAGCATACAGGTAGCTCCCTCTTGTAAATAGAATTCTATCCTCTTCATCACCTTCCCAATATACAACCCCCCTGTTTTGATGCTCCGGGCCTTCTGCATCAAATACCCATTTTTCTTCACCTGTTTTTGCATCCAAAGCTATAACTTTCAACGATGGTGAACTGATGTACATCACTCCATTTACCACAATTGGATTGGCTTGGATTGTGGACTGATCTGTATTATCTCCGGTACGATACTCCCAGACTACTTCCAGTCTATGTACATTCTCTTTGTTGATCTGATCGAGTGATGAATATTTGGTATTCGCCTTATCACCACCTGTAACCTTCCAATTTATATAGTTCTCACTCTCTAAAGCTCTTGCTGGTTCGCTATCGGAACCGGTACAAGATATAAATAGAACCATTGTACAGATGAACCATACAGATAATCGGGCACTTACTGACATATATGCTTTATATGTATATGTTATTTCTTTTGACCAGGAAATTCTATTTGGATTAACTTTGCATATCAAAGCGTTTATAATTAGTCTTATCAGTTTATTTAATAACAACTGATAAACCTGTTACCCTGTAAGTTCTTTTCTCCATCGGTAGGATTACTTACAATGTTTACTTTACAATTTTGAGATCTTATAACCGCCTTTTCGTTTGTCATTGATATATACGCCCAAAAAGATCAATGCCAATAAAAAGGCCGCCGGAGCGATGTATAAAAACGACATTCGCCCCCCGTAGTTATCTGCCGGTCGAAGCACTGCAAAAGCACGGTCTGTTAAATCGCTTTCCTGAGATATGGCCGCATCCAACAAAGCCCGCAAAGCTTCTGGTGTATGCTCCGTATCAAAAGATCCGTTCTGCTCGTAATAGGCCAACGCTTGTTCGGCCTGGCTTAGAATATTCTCCAGGTCTGTGCGGGTATAGCCTAACTCCTGTATCTGTTGCGGGTCGCCCTCGGCCTGCTCGGCAATGGCTATGTATTCGGGGAAGCGCTGATCGATCTCCTGCAGGATCTGAACAGTTTTCTGCTCATCCAGGGCATCCGGCAGGTATTGATCCGCAATCCCTCCCATAATGGCATTAGAAGCTCCAGCCCCAAAAAATCCCATTCCCATCAGTAAGACGATTCCCAGCGATCCCGCCCTCGGAAATCGTTCGCTCATCAATCCTACCATCGTTGGAAAATGGAAGGCGATCCCGGCCGCATACACCGTGGCTGCAATCATTAATATCAACAGTCCGCTTTCAAAAAAGGCAAAAAGAAGCAGCCCGATGCCTGTCAGAAGAGAACCGGCAAACAGCATCCCGGGAGGCGAAAGCCTCTCCACAAACGGGCCGGCAAAAAATCGCAGCAGCATCATAATTCCGCTGATCCAGGCAAACACCAGGATGCCATGTACACCGGCAGCCTGCAGCACCTCCGGAATCCACCGGCCAGGCCCCAGTTCCAGTGACAGGGTGATCATCTTCAAAATGATTAGTGCCCATACCAACGGATGAGTAAATGTATACTTGAACATCTCTTTGATAGGTATTCCCGCCTCACGGGTCAAAGTTGGAGGAAACTTCACCGGCAGCAGCAGATATCCGTAGATCAGTACCGGAATGTAGACAATTGCAATCTGAACACTCCAGTGACCGATATTGATTCCACCTAAACTGCCAACCTGGACCATTGCCCAGCCCAGTACGCCTCCAAATACCATCCCTCCCGGAAAAAAAGCATGAAAATGATTGAGTTTGGTTGTTTTATTGTCCGGAAAAAGTGCAGCCGTCAGATTGTTCCCTACTACTTCAATCAAACCGTTTCCTAAACCGAACCCCACCGCACCGAGGAACAAAATCCAAAATGCATAGGAAGCACCACTAAATCCGTATGCAGCCAGGAATAATGTAACACCACTAAGGTGCGCTATAAATGCTCCCTTCACGGAGGTTTTAAATCCAATTTTTTCCAGTGTTGGTCCAATCAGTAATAACGAAAGCGCCATTCCCCACAGGGCTGCTCCGCCGATGTAACCGACTTGTGCGTTCGTGAGAAGAAATTCGGTTTTGAGCTGTTGCAAGATGTTGCTAACCAGTACAAAAGTAAACGCTGTCGGCAGCAACGCCAGGCAGATCCCCGTAAATATCCGACTTCGCTGGATCCCCGCTAATGTGTTTTCTGATTGATTCATAAATTGGCTGTTATTTGGTTATGGAACAAACAGGGACATAATTCAATAAATCCCTACTATTCTGTTTAATGTTTTGTAGTGGATTTCAATAAAAAACTATCCAATAGGTATTTAAAGAGATTCATCACAGTTCATCATAATTCTCATCAAGAAACTCTTTCATTCTTTCGATATCATCTACATTTATGACATCAACCCCGTTTTCTATTAGAGTACTCCAAACATTTTCGTCATCAATTGTACCCCAAAAACGTATTAATTTATCTTCTTGATGTGCTCTGGAAACATACGTGCGAAGTTTTTCAAGTTCATCATTTGGCATTTCTCCATTTCCATCCCAGGAGAAATAATTTGACCAATTATCACTAATTAATGGATAAAGATCTGAAGAAAAATCCATACCCAAATTCGATATTCGACCATCAAGAAAAATAATTCGGTTGGCTACATCTACCTTTAATTCAGGTCGATTTCCAGATATAAGAAGACGGATTGGGCCATCTATCCATCGGCCGGATTCTTTCCGATAGAAATATTCTTTGTAATTTTCCAGAAGATCTAAAAGGGTTCGATATGTAGAATCAGCTTCCGTTTTGATATCTACAATCAGATAAAATGGAAGAGAATCACCAGGCAAAACCTCTCCGTTATTTTGCTTGATAAATTTGACAAGCGGCTGTAGGTATAGATCCTCCAAAAGCGGAGTTCCTTCAATATTTTGGGGGTGGTCATGAGTTACATACAATTCCTCATCAATCAAATGAACGTCAACCTCAATCATTTGGAATCCATGATTCAGAGCTCCAAATAGCGGTTCTTCTTGTTCATAATCATTATGAGACCAAAGGTAGAGACTATCATCAGAGTAGTTTGATACCTCTTCTTTTTCTTTACAGGCTGTAAACAAACTCAAAGAAAAACCTATAATCAGAAGGATGAAAAAATGCTTCATATTTAAACAAAGTTATGATTTTAAATTTTTTACTCCGGTTTGATACGGATACGCGCCCATACCGGTTTATGATCAGAAAGCGGTTGTTCCATCTCTATAATAGATCCATCTGTTGCTTCTGCTTTATCCGGATTATACATAATGTGATCAATTACATTTCCATTACCTTCATCTTCAGCTTCGAGTGCATTATGTGTATTTTTATTTGTGACATCTATTCCCAAATCATCCCAACTAAAATCAAGTTCTGCATCTTTAAACATTTCATGGTACATACTTTCTGAATTATCATTTGATGGGATAAAGTTGAAATCACCGATTACAATTGAAACTTCATCTGTTTGTTTTTCTTTCAGGTAGTCCACAAAAGATGAAATTTTAGCTGTTGTTTCATCAATATGTGCCTGATCTCTCCAGCCAAATGGAAAGTGTACGGAATAAATTGCTATCTCTCGTCCATCAATCATTGTTCTTGCTTCTGTAACGGTATGAAGTGTATCAGTCATTAAAAACTCTTCAATATTATATAAAGGTGTTCTACTGATTATACTTTTATACTTATCATCGTGTCCTGCAGTTGTATACTGTCCTACAACAACATGATCCATGTCAAGAACCTCAGCAACTTCATTTGTCCAGTTGCCACCCGGTGCTTCAGAAAAACCAACAATATCCAGATTGTATTCTTGAAGTGCCTCCCCGATTTCACTTGCAGTTGCATTTCTGCTTACCTCCACATTGTAAGCGGCAATATTTAGTTCAACGGGATCTGACTTTTGCGTTTCGCTATTGCATGAAAATGTCAGAATGCAAAGAGAAATCATTAATAGTTTTCGTGGTTTCATATTCTTGAAAGTTTGTAACCAGATTTTTTCATTGTGTAGAAATTGAATCTTTCAATTCCAAAAAATTATAATTCCCGCACCCATATATTTCTGAACGCAAGAGGATGACCAGACCCCTGAATGTATAGGGGTAATTTGTCAGCGTGTTTTTCATAACTTGGGAGGCCTGTTAAAATAGTGGGGCCTTTTACTTCTACATGGTTGTGTATAAAAACACCGTTATGCAAGACCGTCATATAAGCCGGTTTAAGTAACTTTCCATCTTCTCTGAAAACAGGAGCTTCAAAATAGATGTCATATTTTTGCCAGTCTCCGGCTGGCAATGAAGCATTTACTTCGGGAGGGTACTGTTTATAGATCGCTCCTGCCTGACCATTGGTATATGTGGGATTATCATATGTATCTAAAACCTGAACCTCGTAAAGCCCTTGTAGAAAAATCCCGCTATTCCCCCTGCCCTGTGATTCGCCATCTACATTTTCGGGAATACGCCATTCCACATGTAACTGAACATCACCAAAAGATTTTTTTGTTGTAATGCCACCGGTTTTTGGCTCTGCTATTAATAGGTCATCCTGAATCTGCCACTCATTCGATTCCCATTGCGACATATCTTTTCCATCAAACAAAACCAGTGCATCGGATGGAATTCCGTTGTTTTGATTTTGATACACTTTTTCAGGAACAGGATCCCAAGTTTCAGTGTGTTCCGGTTGCCACTCGGATAAATTATTCTGTGACCAAAGTGTAGAATGAATTAAAATCTGAGTTACAAAGAGAATAAGTATCTTAATATTCATATGGTAAAGCTCAAATACGTTCTGTTTTACAGTAATAATATTTCTGAAGATATGAAAACGTTTTCTAATAGCAACTTTTTTGCTGTTTTTATGTAAAATAAATCAGTAGTATCCAGCTCATTTTAAGTAATCAATATAAAATTTGTTTTTACTACTACGATTTCAAAACACTAAGATGTAAGATGAATAGAAGCGCTTTATCACTCCCATTATTTTTAAAACTGGCAAGATTTATTTGTTAAATTGAAATCGTTTTCATTACTTGAATGAATAATTTTACTTTAAATATCAAACGATTTATATCAACTATCAGATCCTGATTTATCAATTTAGACTAAATCAATCACTGGCGTTCATTTACATTATTATTGATTTGTTATCTAAATCAGTACATAATTACTGATGAATTTCGTAGGGTTTTTCCAATCCCCCAAGAAGCTATTGATTTAGCTAATTCGGAGCCAGGATACTTAGAACAAAACCCAGGTTATTAATCCATCACACCGATTTAATAACCTCAAAGCCCGTCAGATGGAATTAAAATCTATTGGCGGGCTTTTCTTTTTTTAAAAATTTCATGTAAAATTTTAAGCAAATGTATTTTCTAAAAATGTCTCTCAGATTTTCGATTCTCCTGCTAATCTCGATTATGGGTTATGGATGTTCGGGTAACCAGGATGATATATCGGGTTCAAATATCAATTGTGATATAATCACGGCCGATAATGCGGATCAATGTATTCGTCTGAATCATGTCCAGGTACTCGGTACTCATAACAGTTATAAGCGTCTCCCCCACCCTGATCTTATTACCGCGTTAAATAATCACTTAGATGGTTGGGCAAAAGATATTGAATACGAGCATAAACCTTTAGCTATTCAGCTCGAAAATCTCGGTATTCGTCAGTTTGAATTAGATCTGTATGCTGATCCGAATGGCGGCCGATATGCTAAGCCATCCGGAGCTGTTTTAATAGATGATGAAGAATTTCTTGAATCAGAAGAGATGATGCAGCCAGGATTTAAAATTATCCACATTCCTGATGTCGATTACCGGTCAACCTGCCTCACGTTCAAATCGTGTCTGACAGATATTGGCGACTGGTCTGATAAAAATCCCAATCATTTGCCCATCATGATTATGGTGGAAGCAAAAGATGGAGAACGCCGTGATTGGGAAGCAATGAAATTTGTTAAACCTATCGCTTTTAATACTTCTTTAATGCATGAAATTGATAACGAAATTCTTGAGGTATTTGAACCCAATCATATCATCACTCCTGATGATGTTAGAAATAATTATGATACATTAACTGAAGCTGTTCAAGATGAAGGCTGGCCAACACTTGCAGAAAGTCGGGGAAAGGTGCTATTTGCACTTGATAATACTGATGAACATAAATCGATGTACCTCAAAGGAAATCCAAACCTGGAGGGTCGGGTTATGTTTGTAAGTTCTGTACCAGAAGAACCAACAGGTGGTTTTATCAAAATGAATGATGCTTTACGTCAAGCTAATTTAATAAAAGAACGTATATCTCAGGGATATCTTATAAGAACAAGAACAGATTCTCCAACAAACGAAGCCCGTTCGGGAAGTACGAAACGAATGGAAATTGCTTTCGAAAGTGGTGCACAATACCTTAGTACAGATTACCCGGAAGTTAGCCCTTTCGGTTCAGGATATATCGTAAGATTTCCGAATACCGATGGAATTGCTCGCTGTAATCCTATCAGTGCTCCAATAGGTTGTCAAAATCTTTTTCTCGAAGAATAATAGCACATTCATAAATTCAAACAATATATTTACAACCATCTTTTATTTATGAGATTTTCATCAGTTTTTCTGTTTTTCTTTTCTATTATCATTTTTTTGTGTAAAAGTATTGAAGCGGAATCTCAGTCAAAAACTATTTCAACTCCTCAATTTGAAATTGCATTTATGCCGGATATACATTTCCATGATGTTTTTTCAGATTTTAGCAATGACGGATTTCAAGGTTTAAGGACCGAATATAATGGTCAGAACAGAACAGCTTCAATCCGTACAATGGAAGCCCAGCTTACTTCAACAAGATTGTTTAACGAAAACTATTTTGCTTTTGTAGCTGCATTGGATGATGCCGTCAAGCGGGGTATCAAATTAATTGCCCTCCCGGGAGATTTTAGTGATGATGGACAACCGGTTCACATAAAGGGTTTGGTGGAAATTTTAAACCGTTATCAAAACAAATATAACCTGAAGTTTTTTGTAACACCGGGAAATCATGATCCGGTTCGTCCCTTCACAATGGAAGCTGGAGAAAGTGATTTTTTAGGAACAGATGGCAGGCCGCAGCCAATATATTCTAATAACCATCGGCGGTGCAGTGACCAATCATCCTATTCTCCACAGACATCTCATTCAACTGAACCGGCACCTCACACTGTTGTTTGCAGTGATAAGATCAAAAATCTTGGCTATCAGGATTTGTTTAACTTGATGGGGGAATTTGGACTAATACCAGATCAGAATACTATCTATTATGAAACTCCCTTTTCAAGATATCAAGATGGTCGGAATTCGATTTCACAAGAAGTAAATAATTTCAGCTTTGAACAGCGTCAATATGAAATCTGCCATGAAGGATCAGGAGGTCAATATAAACAGGCTAACTATACGAATTGCCAACAAGTAATGGATATGAGTTATCTCGTTGAACCAGTAGAAGGACTTTGGCTGCTGGCTATCGATGCAAATGTTTATATCCCTCACAAGGAAAATAATTCCAATCCTGCAAGAAATTTTTCGGGCTCCGGTAATACCGGTTACAACAAATTAATCACTCATAAAAAACATTTGTTAGAGTGGATAACCGATGTTTCAAACAGAGCTGAGAAAAAAGGGAAAACATTGATTGCATTCAGTCATTTCCCAGCTGTTGATTTCTATAATGGTGCAAAACCCAAAATTGAACAATTATGGGGGGAAAATGAATTTCAATTGACACGTGTACCAAAAGAAAATACAAGTATCACACTTGCAAGAACCGGGTTAAATTTTCACGTGGCGGGCCACATGCATATGAATGGAACATCTATTGTACGAGACTCTTTGTCCGGCAATGTATTGACAAACATCCAGGTGCCATCAGTAGCGGCCTACGTTCCTGCGTACAAAATTGTTCGAACGACAGATGAAGCCCAAAATCAAGTTGAAGTAGAAACGATAATTATTGAGAATGTCCCCAACTTCGATACGCTTTTTCCACATTACAAAGATGAGTGGAACTACCTGAACAGCATTGGTTATGATAGATTATGGGATAAATCTGTTTTAGAATCTAAAAACTATTCTGAGTTTACAAATTGGCATATTAAAGAACTATCCAGATTACGTTTTTTGCCAGGAGAGTGGCCGGACGATGTTAGATCTCTGCTATCAGGTATGACAGGGTTAGATATGCTAATTGCAACTCAACTACAAAGTTCTGTATTATTCGCAGACTATAAGAGGTGGCTGAAAAATAGTAATTCAGATATCGAAAACATGACCACCAATTTTTCTCATGATTGGAATAAAGCCAAAACAAAAGCAGATCTCCTTGCCCAGGAAGCAGGGTTTAAACTTTCAGATTTTGAAAATTGGAATGGAACAGATTTGAGTGTTGATTTTTACAGGTTAAGAAATGCCGGGGAACTGGCAATGCCTGATATAACTATAAAAAGATTTAATCAATACATATTTATTGCTAAAACTCTGTTTGAATCAACGATAAAAATTTCTACCAACCAAAATACTCAACAAAAATTTCATGAAACTTTTAAAGAAAAGTTCAGAACTGTTTTCGAGGTAATGTCTATTTTCAAAAATCGCTTGCCTGATGATACATTTCAAGTAAATCTCAAGACTGGCAAAATCAAAAAACATATCAAATAAATAATGATTCATAGAAGGGTTTTCAAAACCGTGGTTATCGGTCAATCTGAACTCGATTCAGATTCTCCATTCGTCTTAATAGCCAGTATTTGGAGATCCTGAAACAAGTCTGCCTGCGCTAAGCTTCGGCGGACAGGTTCAGGTTGACAGTCAGAGTTTTGCAAAGCCTTCTCATATATCTTCAAATGAATTGTTTTATCTGATTCGAAATAAGAGTAAAGGGTAGCTACTCAAATTTAGCAATCTTACATCTTCTGATAGGTATTAAAGTACCAACAAATACTAAGTATTTATTCAAAGGAGCTTCTTCAGACCTACATTAAATGAAATAGGATG